>CBDTVS010000240.1:0-3761 GCA_965364245.1 uncultured Gammaproteobacteria bacterium
GATGACCACGAACAGCACCCTGTTGAGCCTGGCCAGCGCGTTCTTCATGCCGAACTTCTCGAGCACCGGCGGTGCCGCCTCGATCGCCAGGATGATGACGTAGGCGAACACGCACAGGCCGACTTCGAGCATCACCGAGTTCAGGTTCATGTTGCTCGGGATGAAGATGTTGTAGAAGTTCCAGTAGCGGCCCATGTCGAAGAACGCCGAGGCGCCGCCGAGCGCGTAGCCGAACAGGCTCGCCAGCACCGCCGGGCGCACCAGCGGGTGGTACTCGCCGCGGTTCATGACGTAGACGGTCAGCGCCAGCGCCAGGCCACCGCAGCCGAACGCGGTGCCGATGACGATGTCGTAGACCACCCACACGCCCCACGGGTAGCCGTTGTTGAGGTTGGTGACCGCGCCCAGGCCGAACGCGAAGCGCTGGGCGAGGATCCACAGCGCGACCAGCGTCAGGGTGCCGAAGATCAGCACCGGCAGGGTCAGGACGCGGCCGCCTACGGGTTGATGCTGGCTCATGACGACTGCCCTCCGTTGCCTTTCTCGTCCTCTTCGCGGTGGGCCACGGTGCTGCGCCGCGCCGCGTAGACCAGCCCGGCCAGCGCCGCGAGCGGCAGCACCGCGCCACCGTAGAGGGTGTGCTGGACGGTCTCGGAGCGCGCCGCGAAGGAGCGTTCCGGCAGGTCGGGCAGGCCGAGCTTCTGGAACGGCACCGCGGCGATGTGCAGCACCTGGGTGCCGCCCGAGTCGTCCGCGTCGCCGAACACCTCGGGCTGGTACTGCGGCGCCGGCTTCTCGTGCGGCGGCAGGCCGGGCTGGGCGTAATCGCCGCTGCCCGGGTTGAGCATGCCGCGCGGGTAGACGGTGGTCTCGCCCGGCTGCAGTGCGATGCGCCGCTCGGCCTCGGCCTTGAGATCGACGTAGGTGCCGAACAGCGAGGCGCCGGTCGGGCACACCTCGACGCAGCCCGGCAGCAGACCCTGGTCGATGCGCTCGACACCGGCCTGGTTGCAGAACTGGCACTTCTGGATCTGTCCGTCCGCCTTGCTGAACTCGTACTTCGGCACGTTGTAGGGGCAGGCGTAGACGCAGTAGCGGCAGCCGATGCAGACGTCCGCGTGGTGGGTCACGACCCCGGTGGTCGGATGCTTGCGCATCGCCGAGACCGGGCAGACCGACACGCAGCCGGCGTCGATGCAGTGCTGGCAGTGGCGCTTGACGAACGCGAAGCCGTTCTCTTCACGGTCCTTCACCGAGCCGTCGCCGTCACGGTAGAGCTTGATGATGTTGAGCGTCTTCTCGGAGAGGTCGGCCGGCGAATCCCACATGGTGTCGCCGAGCGCCTGCTCCGGCGGCATGCCGTTGATCTCCTTGCACTTGGTCATGCAGGCCTGGCAGCCGACGCACAGCGTCGAGTCGTAGAGCATGCCGACGGCGTTGGCCGGCGGCTCCTTGTTCGGCCGCGCCTGGGCGGTGCCGCTTGCGGTCGCCGCGACCAGCGCGCCACCCGAGGGCGCCTTGAGGAAGTCCCTGCGTTTCATCGGCTGGCCCTCACTCCTTGGACTGGCTGTCTTCGGACCCGGCCTCGTCGGCCTGGGCCAGCTTGCGCGAGGCCATCACCCCCCCGCCGATGATCGCGCCACCGACCGCGCCGAGCAGCGCTGCCGCACCGGCGCTCGCCCCCTCGCCGACCGGCTGGTTGACGTCGGGGAACGGGTTGGCCGGGGCGTGGGTCTTGACGTCGGCGAGCGAATGGATCGGCCGCGTGAAACCGACCCCCTTCTCGGTGCAGCCGAAGCACGGCGCGCCGACGCCGATCGGCCAGGCACCACCGCCGACGTCACCGAACTCGATCGCCGGGCAGTTGGCGTAGGTCATCGGCCCCTTGCAGCCGAGCTTGTAGAGGCACCAGCCCTGGCGGTGGCCCTCGTCGCCGAACTCGATGGCGAAGCGGCCGGCGTCGAAGTGCGGGCGGCGCTCGCAGTTCTCGTGGATCAGGCGCCCGTAGGCGAACTTCGGGCGGTTCTCCTCGTCGAGCTCCGGCAGCGTGCCGAAGGTGACGAAGTGCAGCGCCACCGACAGCACGTTGTGCGGGTTCGGCGGGCAGCCCGGGATGTTGATGATCGGCTTGCCGCTGATCGCGGCGAGATTGGCCGGCTGCAGCGAGGTCTTGCCCTGGATCAGCTCCTGCACGCTGCGCGCCTGGGTCGGGTTCGGGTCGCTCGACGGGATGCCGCCCCACGCCGCGCAGGAGCCCATCGCGATCACCGCCACCGCACCCTCGGCCGCCTCGGCGACGTGCTCGGCGATGGTGCGGTTGGCGATCTTGCAGTAGACGCCGCCGTCGGCGGTCGGGATCGAGCCGTCGACGATCAGCAGGTACTTGCCCCAGTTCTCCTTCATCGAGGCGTGGCGCGCCTCCTCGGCGAGGTTGCCGGCCGGGGTGGAGAGCGTCTCGTTGTAGTCGAGCGAGATCATGTCGAGGATCAGCGTCTCGAGGGTCGGGTGGTGCGAGCGCAGCAGCGTCTCGGTGCAGCCGGTGCACTGCTGGCCGGAGAGCCAGATCACCGCCGGGCGACGCGGGTTGGCCACCGCGTGGGCCATCTTGATCGCGGCGCCGCCGGAGAGCCCCATCGTCGCGGCCACGCCGGTGCAGAATTTCATGAATTCACGCCGGGTGATGCCCAGGCGATGCGGGATCTGCTCGAGTTCCATGACCTACCTACCTCGTGTCTGAATTGGACTTGCCGTCGCGCGGCGACCCTCTTGCTCGGGGCCGTTGCCGGGCGGGACGAAGGCGCGCGACGTCCCGCATGACGCAATTCATAACAAGAGGCGTGCCAATACCCTCGTTTTTTCTATATTGACCTGGATCAAAGACTTGCGGTGCCGGAGGGGCCGGCACAAGCGGAAGGTTATCTTCCGTTTAGGAAAAATACAGGTAAGTCAGTTACCGGACTTGGCGTCAGTCGCCCTGCGCGCCGGTCACGGGCAACTGCAGGACGAACTCGGCGCCGCCCTCGGGGTGGTTGCGGGCGACCAGGCGGCCGCCGTGGCGCTCGACGATGCCGTAGCTGATCGACAGGCCCAGGCCGGTGCCCTCGCCGACCGGCTTGGTGGTGAAGAACGGGTCGAACAGGCGGTTGAGCACCTCGTCGCTCATGCCGGGCCCGCTGTCGAGGAACGCGATCTCGGCCAACCCGTCGACGAAGCGGTACGACACGCGCAGGCGCGGCGCCGGGCTGCCGGCCATCGCGTCGATGGCGTTCTGCACCAGGTTGGTCACGACCTGCTGGAGCTGCGCCGCGCTGCCGCGCATCGGCAGCGCCTCGGGCAGCGCGAGCTCGACCGCGACCTCGGCGCGTGCCGCCTTGCTGACCCACTGCACCGCGCGCTCGACCACCTCGACGAGGTCGAACGACGCGTCGTCGTCGCGATCCACGGCGGAGAAACGCTTGAGGCCGTCGACGATGGTGCGGGTGCGCTCGGCGCCCTCGATGGTGCCGTCGAGCAGCGGGTCGAGGTCGCCGAGCATGAAGTCGATGCGCAGCCGGCGACGCATGTCGTCGAGCCGTTTCGACCCGACCCCGTCGTGCACCGCCGCCAGGTACTCCTCGAGGCGCTTGAGGTAGCGGCGCAGCGCGTGGACGTTGCCGAGCACGAAGCTGATCGGGTTGTTGAGCTCGTGCGCGACGCCGGCCACCAGGCGGCCCAGCGAGGCGAGCTTCTCGGAGTGGATCAGCTGCTGCTGGGCCTGCTTG
>CBDTVS010000241.1:0-3759 GCA_965364245.1 uncultured Gammaproteobacteria bacterium
CGGTCGCGAAGTTGGCGCACGCGTTCCCGCGTCACGCCGAGCATCCCACCGATCCCGGCGATCGATTTCAGCCAGTTCGGCGAGATCGAAACGGTCGAACTCTCGCGCATCAAGCGCCTGTCGGGTCCGCACCTCCATCGCGCCTGGCTGAACCTGCCGATGGTCACCCACCACGACGAGGCCGACGTCACCGAGATGGAGGCGTTCCGCGGCTCCCTCAAGGCCGAGGCCGAGCAGCGCGGGGTGCGCGTCACCGCGCTGGTGTTCATCATGAAGGCGCTGACCGATGCATTGCGCGCCTTCCCGAACTTCAACGCCTCGCTCTCGCCGGATGGCCAGGCCCTGATCCTCAAGAAGTACTTCAACGTCGGCATCGCGGTCGACACCCCGAACGGCCTGGTGGTGCCGGTGATCCGCGACGTCGACGCCAAGTCGCTCTACGATCTCTCCGAGGAGCTGGCCGCGGTCAGCAAGCGGGCGCGCGACGGCAAGCTCGGC
Source organism: uncultured Gammaproteobacteria bacterium (assembly GCA_965364245.1). Classification (GTDB taxonomy): domain Bacteria; phylum Pseudomonadota; class Gammaproteobacteria; order QNFN01; family QNFN01; genus QNFN01. The sequence goes on from CBDTVS010000241.1 coordinate 499, forward strand.
CCGGCCGACATGTCCGGTGGCTGCATCAGCATCTCGAGCCTCGGCGGCATCGGCGGTACGGCCTTCACGCCGATCGTCAACGCGCCCGAAGTGGCGATCCTCGGCGTGACCCGTGCGCGCATGCAGCCGGTCTGGGACGGTAAGGACTTCGTGCCGCGCCTGATGCTGCCGCTCGATCTGACCTACGACCACCGGGTCATCGACGGCGCCGCCGCGGCACGCTTCGTCGCCCACCTGGCCCGCACGCTCGGCGACATCCGTCGCCTGCTTCTCTAAGAGATCCTTCACGATGAGCAACACCGTCACGATCCAGGTGCCCGACATCGGCGACTTCGCCGAAGTCGAGGTGATCGAATTGCTGGTCGGCGTCGGCGACACGGTGACCGAGGAGCAGTCGCTGATCACGCTGGAGTCGGACAAGGCGAGCATGGAGGTGCCGTCACCACGCGCGGGCAAGATCACCGCGCTGAAGATCGCGGTCGGTGACCGTGTCTCCGAGGGCTCGGTGATCCTCGAGCTCGAGCCGGCGGCTGCCGGCGAACCCGCGCCGAGCGAGGCCCGGCCTGCCACCACCCCTGCGGCACCACCTGCGGAGGCCCCGGCGCCCGCGGCGGCGTCGGGCGACAAGGCTGACCACAGCTGCCAGGTGCTGGTGCTCGGCGCCGGGCCGGGCGGCTACACGGCGGCATTCCGCGCCGCGGACCTCGGCCTCGACGTGCTGCTGGTCGAGCGCTACCCACGCCTCGGGGGAGTCTGCCTCAACGTGGGCTGCATCCCGTCGAAGGCGCTGCTGCACACCGCGGCGATCCTCACCGAGACGCAGGAGATGGCGGCCCACGGCATCACGTTCGGCAAGCCGAAGATCGACCTCGACAAGCTGCGCGGGTTCAAGGACGGGGTGATCGGTCAGCTGACCAAGGGACTCGCCGGGCTGGCCAAGCAGCGCAAGGTGCGCGTGCTGCACGGCGAGGCGAGCTTCGTCTCGCCGCACGAGCTCGACATCGAGAACGACGGCAAGCGCGAGCGGGTCCGCTTCGAGCACGCGATCATCGCCGCAGGATCGCAGAGCGCACGGATTCCCGGGTTCCCCTACGACGACCCGCGCCTGGTGGACTCGACCGGGGCCCTGGAACTGCGCGACATCCCGAAGCGCATGCTGGTGATCGGCGGCGGGATCATCGGACTCGAGATGGCCTGCGTCTACGACGCGCTGGGCTCGCAGGTCAGCGTCGTCGAACTGACTGGCGAACTGATTCCCGGCGCCGACCGCGATCTGGTCCGTCCGCTCGAAAAGCGCATCCGCGGCCGCTACGAGAACATCTGGCTCGACACGCGCGTGACCGGCATCGAGGCCGTCAAGAAGGGGCTCAAGGTGAGCTTCGAGGGCGCCAAGGCGCCAGCGCACGACATCTTCGACCGGGTGTTGCTCGCCGTCGGGCGAACCCCGAACGGCCGACGCATCGGTGCCGAAGCGGCCGGCGTGGCGGTAGACGAACGCGGTTTCATCCCGGTCGACCGTCAGCAGCGCACCAACGTCGGGCATATCTACGCGATCGGCGACATCGTCGGTCAGCCGATGCTCGCGCACAAGGCGACGCACGAGGGCAAGGTGGCCGCCGAGGTGATTGCCGGCCACAAGGCCTCGTTCGACGCGCTGACCATTCCGTCGGTGGCCTACACCGACCCGGAGGTCGCGTGGATGGGGCTGACCGAAAACGACGCCAAGGCGCAGGGTGTCAAGTACGAGAAGGGCGTGTTCCCCTGGGCGGCGAGCGGCCGCAGTCTGAGCATCGGTCGCAGCGAGGGCCTGACCAAGGTCCTCGTCGATCCCGAGACCCGGCGCATCCTGGGTGCAGGCCTGGTCGGGCCCAATGCAGGCGAGTTGATCGCCAGTGCCGTCGTGGCGCTGGAGATGGGCGCCGACGCCGAGGACGTGGGGCTGAGCATCCACCCCCACCCGACCCTCTCGGAGACCTTCAATTTCGCCTGCGAGGTGGTCGAGGGGACCGTGACCGATCTCTACGCACCGAAGAAACGCTGAAGGCCCTGGTCCATCAGGGCTATAATCCCGCGTTCACGCCGCCGCAACCCGAGACCAGCCGATGCGACTGTTGAAGAAGTACCCGAACCGGCGCATCTACGACACCGAGGACAGTCGCTTCATCACGTTGAGCGACGTTCGCGAGATGGTCCTGCGGCACGAGGATTTCCAGGTCGTCGACTCGAAGACCGGCAACGATCTCACCCGCACGACGCTGCTGCAGATCATCGCCGACCTGGAGAGCGAGGGGCACGCGTCGGTCCTGACCAACAAGATCCTCGAGGACCTGATCCGCTTCTACGGTGACGCCATGGGCGGCGTCCTCGGCACCCTGATCGAGCGCAGCATCGCCGCGTTCGTCGAGCAGGAGAAGCAGGTGCGCACCCAGTTGCGTAGCGCGATGGAGAACACCCCGGACAAGCTGCTCGCGGATCTCACCCAGCAGTACGCGGAGTTCTGGCAGACGGTGGGCGGTTTCACGCCGCGCCGGGACGATGAGAAGTGAGAGCAGGTCGGCTCAGCTGACTTATGCGCATGCAAATCGTCCGCACGATATTTTATAAGTGACATGTAAGCTTATGAATAAATTAGATTTATATTTCTTATAATTGTATAAATATACTATTTATATAACTATTAAATCTATCGCACTGCAAAATATCTACTTGACCTGCGAAGTTCTTGCTCCCAGAATAGGCTCCAAGTTGTGCAGCGCATAACGCGCTACACGAAAACCTGAAAACTTATTCAAGGAGCATCATCATGTACGACCAGATCAAGAGCCTGATCGAGAAGAAGATCGCCGCCGACGCCAAGGCGCTCGAGCTGAACGCCGCGTTCGTCGAGGCCTTCACCAAGCGCAACAGTGCGTTCGTGGCCGAGTTCGTCGAGAGCGCCGTCAGCGCCGCCCAGGAGGCCGGCAAGGTCACCTCGATCGGCGACGCGTTCGAGAAGCAGGTCGCCCTCGGCGAGTCCTACAAGTCGAAGCTGGTTGCCCTGGCCGAGCAGAACGGCACCGAGGCGAAGAAGCTGCAGGAGTCGCTGGCCGACCTCTACGCCTTCGCGATCCCGGCCGTCCCGGCGAAGAAGGGCGTGAAGAAGGCTGCCTAAGCCAACTTCAAATCCGCAAGAACCAAAGGGCTGCCCTCGGGCAGCCCTTTTTTTTATAGTAAATGAATTACCTATGTGGTTGATCTGTTTGTTAACTGGCTACTCTGAGA
>CBDTVS010000242.1:0-3745 GCA_965364245.1 uncultured Gammaproteobacteria bacterium
TGGCACCCCGTCGATCGTGCTGACCGACGACTACAACCCGATCGACGTCTATGACGCGCCGCTGCGCGAGCGGGTGCGACGCACGATCATCGCCACCACCGAGCCGGAACTGCTCGGTGCCGGCAGCTGATCAGGCCAATCCCGGGTTGCCCTCGACGTTGAGCAGCTTCGGCGTGTTGACCTCGTCGACGCGCACGGTCTTGCGGTCGCGCAGGTAGTCGGCGACCGCGTCCCACACCGGCGTGCCCTCGAGCGGCTGACCGACGCTCGCCCAGCCGGCCACCTTGTAGGTCTTGCCCGCGTCGATCGGCTTGCCGTCGAGCTCCATCGCCGAGACCCGCGACCCGATCTTCTGCGTCGGGTCGAGCGCGTAGCGCAGCCCGCCGACGCGCACCATGTCGCCGCCCTGCTGGTAGTAGGGATCCTCGTTGAACAGGTTGTCGGCGACGTCCTCGAGGATGGTCTTGAGGAATTCGCCGGTGAACTCGTTGACGGTCACCGTCGGGTAGGTGATGGCGGTCTGCGTCATCAGGTCCTCGAAGGTGATTGGCTGGCCCGGCAGTAGCGAGGTACCCCAGCGGAAGCCGGGCGACAGCGCGATCTGCGCGTCCTGGGTGGCCATCAGCGCGTCGCAGATCAGCTGGTCGAAGGTGCCGTTGAAGTTGCCGCGCCGGTAGAGCAGCGAGTCGGTCACCGCGAGCTCCTCGGCGAGCTTCTCTCGGTAAGGGGCGCGGTGCTTCTCGATCAGGGCGCTCATCTCCGCGTCGGCCGGCAGCAGGTTCGAGAAGATCGGCAGCTGGCGGAAGCGGTAGTCGCGCACCTGGCCGTCGCGCACGTCGAGGTCGAGTACCGAGAGGTACTTGGCGTTCGAGCCGGAGTTGATGACCAGCGTCTTGCCGCCCGGGTTGGAGACCACGATCGGCTTCGGGATCGCGTCGTGGGTGTGACCACCGAGGATCGCATCGATGCCGCTGACCCGGCTGGCCAGCTTGAGGTCGACGTCCATGCCGTTGTGCGACAGCAGCACGACCACCTGGGCGCCGGAGGCGCGCGCCTCCTCGACGGTCTGCTGCATGCGCTCCTCGCGCACGCCGAAGCTCCAGTCGGGCACCATGTAGCGCGGGTTGGCGATCGGCGTGTAGGGGAACGCCTGGCCGATGACCGCGACCGGCACGCCGTTGATCTCGCGGTTGACGAACGAGGCGAAGACCGGCTCTTCCCAGTTGGTGTCGAGCACGTTCTGCGCGACGAAGTCGATCTTGCCGGCGAAGTCGTTGTCGATGATCTCCCTGACGCGCTCGGCGCCGAAGGTCATCTCCCAGTGCGGGGTCATGATATCGACGCCGAGGGCGAGCTGGGCGTCGACCATGTCCTGCGCGTTCGACCACAGCGAGGTCGCCGAGCCCTGCCAGGTGTCGCCGCCGTCGAGCAGCAGGCTGCCCGGACGGTCCGTGCGCAGACGCTTGACCAGCGTCGCGAGGTGCGCGAAGCCGCCCACCTTGCCGTACTTCTTCGCCGCCTCGGCAAAATCGAGGTAGGTGAAGGCGTGCGCCTCGGCGGTGCCCGGCGCGATGCCGAAGTGCTCGAGGAGTTTCGTGCCGACCAGGTGCGGTGGGCGGCCGTGCATCCCCGCGATGCCGAGGTTGACGTTCGGTTCACGGTAGTAGACCGGCAGCAACTGGGCGTGGCAGTCGGTGTAGTGCAGCAGACCCACGTTGCCGAACGCCGGCAGGTCGTAGGGGTCGGCGGCACGCGCCGTGCCCGGCAGCAGCCCGGCGGCACTCGCCGCGGCCATCATCTGGAGGAATTCGCGTCTACTGAGGTTCATGCGCATCGTCTCCCTGTCGAGATCGGCGATCGTGCCACCCTGAACAGCATCCCGCGGTGCAGGCGCTGCTTCGATCGAGTGGCGTATCGGGCGCGCCGCTCCCTGTGCCGGCATTGCGGCCGGCATATGGCTGCCCTCGAGGCATGCCTAGAAGGAAAACGGCCGCTGGCGTTTCCACCAGCGGCCGTCGGTCGAATGGTCCGTTACCGAACGTCCGGCTACTTGTTGACCAGCGACGCCGGATCGAACAGGTACGCCATGACGTCGGCGATCTGCTGCTCGTTCAGGATGCCGTTGGCCCCGAAGCGCGGCATGTTGGTGCACGGGTAGGTCGCGTTCGGGTTGTAGATCATCTCGTAGGCGAACTTCAGGATCTCCGGCTCGGACCCGCGGATCTTGCCGTACTGCGTCAGGCTCGGACCGATGGTGCCGCCGGTGCGGTCCGTGGCCAGCTGGTGGCAGTTGTAGCAGGTGGCGCCGGGTTCGCGCTTCTTGTGGTCGTCCGGCTTGTGCGCGGTGCGGAAGCCGAAGCCCGACCAGGCCAGCACGCGGCCCTTCTCCCAGTCGCCGAGCTTGATGCCGCCAGCCGGGTACTTCATCGAGGCACGCGCCAGCGCCCGGACCTTCTCGGCGGTGGCGTTGTCGATCGGCTTGCCACTCAGCGCGACGTCGGTGCAGATCTTCTGCGTCTCGTCCTGGGTCAGGCGGTCACTGCCGGTGCCGCCCTCCTGCATCGGCTGGTCCTGGAGGAAGCCCTTCTCGTCGAAGGTCAGCTTCTCGGCCAGGGCTCGGGCCTCGGGGCTCGGGGGCTTGGAAGGCCCACCCGTCTCGGACCGTCCCGAGCCGGACATGCTGCAGCCGGCGGTGGCCATCGTCAGGGCGACGACCGCAGCGATCGTGATGTGCTTGTACATGTGTCTTTCCTCCGGCGTCGCTCAGCGCTTGGTGTCGGGCAGGATGGCCGGCTGGCCACGCGCCGCGTCGGTCCAGAACGAGATCAGCGCGGTGGCTGTCTCCGAACCCTGCTTCAAGTTGGGGTAGCGCATCTGGTAGAGGCAGCCGCGCAGGCGGTGGAAGGTGCTGCGCACGTTGTTCTGGCCAACGCGGGTCGCGGGCCAGGAAACGGCCTTGCTCCACTCTTTCGGGGCGCCGACGTAGGGCAGCACCGAGGCGCGGATCCGCTTGCCCTGCTGACCGTGGCAGGTGGCGCAGTTGAAGTCCATCGGGCCGGAGCGGCGATAGAACAGCACCTCACCGGCGTCACGCAGCGCCTTTTCCTGTGGGTGATCGAGCGGCGGGTTCCACGGCAGGCCGTTCGACTGCATGCCGATGTAGGTGGTCAGCTTCATGACGTCGGAACCGGAACCGTGGCGCTTCTTGACCGGTGGGTCGTCCTTGGCGAAGCCCTGCAGGGTCATCATGCAGTGGATCAGGCGCGACTCGAAGGTCATGACCTTGTCGGTGTCGGCGAAGTAGCGCGGCATCTCGACGTAGACGCCCTTGACGACGCCGGGACCCTTGCCGAAGTCGCAGCCCTCGAGCGAGACGTTGTTGGGGCCGCGCTTCTCCTTGAACAGCGCCTCGCCCTCCTCGGCGACGAACAGTGCCGGGTCGTCCGGCATGATCATCAGGTTCTGTTCGCTCTGGGTCAGGTACGACGAATTGGTGCTGTTGATCAGTTTCGTCAGCACCTCGTAGGGGCTGTCCGACGGCTCGGCGGCATGCGCGCCGAAGGCGAGCAGGGCAGCCGGGGCGGAAAGCAGTAGTTTCTTGATCATTGGTGATGATCTCCTCTGCGTGAGGCTTCTTCCTCGGTGGTGGTATTCAGCACGTTCGGGTAGGTGTCGTGCGCTCTACGGCTCACTTGACCTGGGCTTCGGCCGAGTCGGACTCGCCCTTGTTGTCGACCCAGGACAG
>CBDTVS010000243.1:0-3742 GCA_965364245.1 uncultured Gammaproteobacteria bacterium
ACTTCTTCTCCCACACCAGCGACTCCGCCGCCTCGCCCCAGAAACCCTCCGGGTCTTCAATCGATCGCCGGTACATCTCGTCGTACTTGCCCATGGGAGTCCCCTCTGCTTGATCGGTTGTCAGGGTGCTGTCGACGGCCTGGGCGGACGCCCACGGATTGTCGACAATCATAAAAGGGCTAGGAGTCTAAAAGCCCTACTTCACGTGTGTCAAGAACGCCAGGACGGCAATTATGTTGACAATCAAACCTTTTCGCGCGCCTGCCGACCCAGCCAGACCGCCAGCCCCTGGCTGTTGAGATCGAGGTCCATGGCGAGGAATTCGAGCAGTTCGTCGCGCGGCATGGCAACGCCGTGCGCCTCGAGCCGGGTGAGGAAGTGCGCGGCCAGGTCGGCGCGGATCGCCGCGCGTGGAGCGTCGCTGGCGGCGTGCGCGAGGGCGAGGTCACGCACGGCGCGAAGGTCGGTGCGCAGATCGTCGGCGAGCCGCGCGAGGTCCCCGACCCGCCCGAAGTGGGCAAGGTAGACCGACTCGGGGCCGAGCGCCATCAGGCGATCGACCGTGTCCAGCCACGCGGCGGGGTCGAGCTGGGTGGGGGTCGTGGTCGCGAAGATGAACGCGCCGCGTGCGGTATCGAGCTCGCGGTAGGCGATGCCGAAGGTGTCGCCGCTGAAGATACCGCGGCTCGCCGCGTCCCAGACGCAGTAGTGGTGCAGCGCGTGACCCTCGGTGTGCAGCAGGCGCAGCGGTCGGCCGGCGAGCTCGACCTCCATGCCGTCCTCGCTCCTGATGACCCGCGCCTCGGGCACCGGCACGATCTCGCCGAACAGCCGCGCCATCTCGTCGGCGCCGTAGACCTCGGTCGAACCGGCGATCAGGCGCGTCGGGTCGATCAGGTGTCCGGCACCGCGCGGGTGGACCACCAGTTTCGCGTTTTGGCAGGCCGCCATCAGCGCCCCGGCGCCGCCGCCGTGGTCGAGGTGCACGTGCGTCGGCATGACGTAGTCGACGTCGTCCGGGGTCAGGCCCTGCCGCGCCAGCGCCTCGAGTGCACGCGGCACGGCGTGGCTGGTGCCGGTGTCGATGAACGCGGCGCGGCCGTTCTCGACGAGCAGGTAGAAGGCGTCGAGCGCCGGACGCACGTAGTCGGCGTCGATGCGGGTGATGCCGTGGCCGAGGGTCTCGATCGTCTCCATGGTCTCTCCGTTGAAACGGGCGGATCCGCAGCCGGATTTTCATGTGGGTCGGGCTTCACCCCGCCCCACACCAACCACCGATCGGCAGCAGGCGTCGCCCGTCAGCGCTCGAGCACGTAGCTGCCCGGGGCGTCGGCCAGCGACGGGTTGGCGTCGCTACCCAGCGCCGGCGGCGCAACGCGCGGGCCGCAGCGCTCGCCGAGCCACGCGGCCCAGTCCTCCCACCACGAGCCGGGCACCTTCGGCGCCTCCTCGAGGAACCGGTCCGGGTCGCTGCCGGCGTCGATCGCGCCCTTCCAGTAACGCCGCTTGGGCGGGTCGACCGGCGGGTTGATGATGCCGAGGATGTGCCCCGAGGTAGCGAGCACGTAGTCCACCGGGCCCTTGACCAGGCCACCGATGCGGAAGGTCGCGCGCCACGGGGCGATGTGGTCCTGTTCGGCACCGACCGCGTACAGCGGCTGCTTGATCCGCCCGAGATCGATCTTGCGGCCACCGAGGGTCAGCGCGTCGGGCTGCACCAGGCGGTTGTGCAGGTAGAGCTCGCGCAGGTACCAGGCGTGCATGCGCTCCGGCATGCGCGTGGTGTCCATGTTCCAGAACAGCACGTCGAAGCGCGGCAGCTCCTCGCCCATCAGGTAGTTGTGCACGTAGTAGTACCAGACCAGGCTGTTGGAACGCAGCGCGCGGAACGCGTTGGCCATGTCCTGACCGTCGAGGTAGCCGGTCTGGGTCATGCGCCGCTCGAGCCACTCGATGGTGTCGTCGTCGATGAACACGCCGATCTCGCCCGGCAGGTCGAAGTCGACCAGCGTCGTGAACAGCGTCCAGTGCGCCACCGGCAGCTTGCGCCGACCACCGGCACGGTTCAGCCACGCCATCAGCGCGGCGACCAGCGTGCCGCCAATGCAGTAGCCGGTCAGGTGCACCTGGTCGCTGCCGGTGATCTCGCGCGCGACCTCCACGGCCTGCAGCGCACCGTCGACCAGGTAGTCGTCGAACGTCGTCTCGCGCAGCTCCTCGTCCGGGTTCTTCCAGCTGGTGATGAACACCGTGAAGCCCTGCGCGACCAGCCAGCGCACCAGGCTCTTGCGCGGGTTCAGATCGAGGATGTAGTACTTGTTGATCCACGGCGTGACCAGCACCACCGGCATCGCGTGGACCTTGTCGGTGGTCGGCGCGTACTGGATCACCTCGAGCAGGTGGTTGCGGAACACCACCTTGCCCGGCGTGGTCGCGAGGTTCTCGCCGACCGTGAACGCCTCCTCGTCGGTCATGCGGATCGAACCGCGACGCACGTCCTTGACCAGGTTCGCCATGCCCTCGGCGAGACTCATGCCACCGGTCTGCAGCGCACGCAGCAGCGCTGCGGGATTGCTCCAGAAGAGGTTGCTCGGGGCCACCGCGTTGAGCAGCTGGCGCGCCAGGAACGCCGCCTTGGCCCGGGTCTGCTCGTCGACGCCCGGGGTCGCCTCGACGCTGTCCTCGAGCCAGCGGGTGCCGAGCAGGTAGAGCTCCTTGAGGTGGTCGAAGAACGGGTTCTGTTCCCAGACCGGGTCCTGGAAGCGCTCGTCGAACGGGTTGACCCGCACCAGGTCCTGCTCCGCCTCGCCGAGGTAGCGGCGCATGGCGTGCAGCTGCACGGTCGTCGCGTCGTGGGCGAGCGCGGCGAGCTGCGTGTTGAGCGCCTTCGGGGCGTGCAGCCACGCCTGCTGGACGCGCTGGCAGGCGTCGAGCATGCCGAACGGGTCGACCGCCTCGCGCCAGGCGTGCAGCCAGTCGGCGGGCGTGGCGGGCTTCGGATCGCTCATGGCCATCTCCGTGATCGGTACAGGGGGCCGAGGATAGTCGACCGGGACCGCCCCACCAAGGGCGCCGTCAGGTGCCGCTCACCAGGGATTCAAAGTCGTCCAGCGTCAGGTCGGCATGCGCCGTCCAGCGCGCGCTGCGCTGCCAGTCGAGGTAGATGGTGGCGACACCGGCCGCGCGACCGGCATCGAGGTCGTGGACGAAATCGCCCACCATCACCGCGTCGTCGGGCGCGGCGCGCCAGGCCGTCAGCAACAGCAGCAGGCCCGATGGGTCCGGGTTGCGCGAGACGATGCCGAGCCGGCAGCCGCGCCGGCGCAGCCCGGTCAGCAGCGCCGCGGCACCGGGCCGGGGCGTCGCGCGTGCGCAGGCCGCGGTCTCGATGGCATCGAGGCGGGCCAGCCGCGGCGCGGCCTCGGCGGCCGGGAGTGTCGCGAGATGCTCGAGGATCGGCGCGTGGTCGGGCACGTCGAGCTCGCGACGGATCGCCGCGAAGTCATGCACCGGGTGGGTCAGCGTGCCGTCGAGGTCGAAGATCCAGTGGCGGCAACGGCGCAGGGCATTGAGGGTCGCCGACTCCACCATCCTTCTCAGCCGTTGGCGCCGTCTCCGGTTGTCGCGCTGCGACGCTGCGGCGACGTAGCCCTCGATGAGCTCGATGTGGTCGTCCATGGTCAGCTGATCGCCCGCGGCGGTGATCAGGTAGACCTCCGACAGGGGGAAGTTCCACGGCTGG
>CBDTVS010000244.1:0-3741 GCA_965364245.1 uncultured Gammaproteobacteria bacterium
TGGTCGCGCTGCCGATGTTCATCTTCATGGGCATGATGCTCGACAAATCGGGCGTCGCCGAGAAGCTTATGCACTCGATGCAGGAGCTGTTCGGCAAGGTGCGCGGCGGGCTGGCGATCACGGTGACGGCGATCGGCATCATCCTCGCCGCGTCGACCGGCATCATCGGCGCCTCGGTGGTGCTGCTCGGCCTGCTGTCGCTGCCGGCGATGATGGCGCAGAACTACAACAAGTCGCTGGCGCTCGGCACCATCGCCGGGGCCGGCACCCTGGGCATTCTGATCCCGCCATCGATCATGCTGGTGATCATGGCCGACCAGCTCGGCTTGTCGGTCGGGGACCTGTTCATGGGGGCGGTGTTCCCGGGCCTGCTGCTCGGCGGCCTGTACATCACCTTCCTGCTGATCGTCGGCCTGGTCAAGCCGTCGGCCGTGCCGCTGCCGGAGGATCGGCGCGAGGTCGACTGGAAGGTCATCATCGAAGTGTTCAAGAACATCCTGCCACCGGTGCTGCTGATCATCGCCGTGCTCGGTTCGATCTTCGCCGGTATCGCCACGCCGACCGAGGCGAGCGGCGTCGGTGCCCTCGGCGCAACGCTGCTGGCGATGTACAACAGGAAGTTGAACTTCGGCGTGCTCAAGGAGGTGCTGCACGGCACCTACAACACCACCGCCTACATCTTCGCGATCTTCCTCGGCGCGACCGTCTTCGCGCTGGTACTGCGCGAGCTGGGCGGCGATGAGCTGATCGAAGCGGTGCTGACCGGGCTGCCGTTCGGCGAGTACGGCATCATCCTGTTCATCCTCGGCATCGTGTTCCTGCTCGGCTTCCTGCTCGACTGGATCGAGATCACGCTGATCGTGCTGCCGCTGGTCGCGCCGGTGGTTTCGGCCCTGGGCCTCGACATCAACGGCTACGGCGTGGTCGACAACCCCGAGCTGGTCTGGTTCGTGATGCTGGTCGCGGTCGCGCTGCAGACCTCGTTCCTGACGCCACCGGTCGGTTTCGCACTGTTCTACCTCAAGGGGGTCTGTCCACCCGACGTGCGCCTCGCCGACATCTACAAGGGGGTGATCCCGTTCATCATCCTGCAGCTGATCGCGCTCGGCATCGTGCTGGCCTTCCCGTCGCTGGTGACCTGGCTGCCCGCGGCGGCCTACGGCTGAGGAGACCCATCGGATGACGACACAAGGCGTGACCAAGCCGAGACAGGTCTACCTGTTCGGGACCTGCCTGGTCGACCTGTTCTTCCCGGAGGCGGGCGTCGACACCGTCAGCCTGCTCGAGCGGGAGGGGGTCAAGGTGATCTACCCGAAGGACCAGACCTGCTGCGGGCAACCGGCCTACAACTCCGGTTACCACGCCGAGGCGCGCGCGGTGGCGCGCCAGCAGGTACAGCTGTTCCCGGGCGATGCGCCGGTGGTGGTGCCGAGCGGTTCGTGCGCGTCGATGATGAAGCACCACTACCTCGACCTGTTCCGTGGCGAGCCCGACTTCGCCGAGGTCGAGGCGCTGTCGAAGCGGGTCTACGAGTTGACCGAGTTCCTGGTGCGGGTGCTCGACATCAAGCTGACCGACCTCGGCGCGCCGGAGAAGGTCGCGATCCACACCGCCTGCCACGCCCGCCGCGAGATGGGCGTGGCCGGTGACGCCGACGCGCTGGTCGATCAGCTGGTCCATGTCGAGCGGATCGGATTCACGCGCCAGACCGAGTGCTGCGGCTTCGGTGGCACCTTCGCGGTCAAGCACGGGCCGATCTCGGCGGCGATGGTTACCGAGAAGGTCGACTGCATCGAGGCCGCAACCCCGGACCGTCTGGTTGGCGGCGACTGCGGCTGTCTGATGAACATCGGTGGTCACATGCGTTATCGGGAAAGCCCGATCAAGGTGCAGCACATCGCCAGCCTGCTGTGGGAACGCACCGATGGATAAGCAGAGTCGGCAGTTCCACGTGCGTATCCAGAAGGCGCTGAACGACCCGCAGATCCGCGCCAACTTCCGGCGCGCGATGGACGGCCTGATGACCAAGCGGGCCAACATGTTCCCTGACGCCGTCGAGCTCGAACGGCTGCGCGACCTCGGCGCGGCGGTGCGCCGCAACGCGCTGGCGCAACTGCCCGAGCTGCTCGAACGACTCGAGGCGAAGTGCATCGAGAACGGCATCACCGTGCACTGGGCCGAGAGCGTCGCTGACGCGAACCGGATCGTGCTCGACATCTGCCGGCACCACCAGGCGAAGGCGGTCATCAAGGGCAAGTCGATGGTCTCCGAGGAGATGGAACTCAACCACTACCTCGGGGGGTACGGCATCGAGGCGCTCGAGGCCGACCTCGGCGAGTACATCGTGCAGCTCGCCGGCCAGTTGCCGTCACATATCGTGATGCCTGCGATCCACATGAACACCCGGCAGATCGCCGAACTGTTTGCCGAGAAGCTGGAAGGCGTCGGCTACATCGAGGATGCCGAGGAACTCACCAAGGTGGCGCGCGAGATCCTGCGTCACAAGTTCTTCGATGCCGACGTCGGCGTCTCCGGGGTCAACTTCGCGGTCGCCGAGACCGGCACGCTGGTGCTGATCGAGAACGAGGGCAACGGCCGCCTGACCACCACGGCCCCGCCGGTGCACGTCGCCGTGACCGGCATCGAGAAGGTGGTCGAGACGCTCGAGGACGTGACCCCGCTGCTCAGCCTGCTGCCACGCTCGGCGACCGGGCAGAACATCACCACCTACGTGAACATGATCAGCGGCCCGCGCCGCGACGGAGAGCGTGACGGGCCGCAGGAGGTGCACCTGGTGCTGCTCGACAACGGCCGCACCCGCACCCACGCCGACCCCGAGCTGCGCCAGACCCTGCAGTGCATCCGCTGCAGCGCGTGCATGAACCACTGCCCGGTCTACGCGCGCATCGGCGGGCACGCCTACGGCACCGTCTACCCGGGACCGATCGGCGAGATCCTGATGCCACAGCTCCTCGGCTGCGAGGAGGCCGGTGCGCTGCCCGGCGCGTCGTCGCTGTGCGGCGCCTGCGGCGAGGTCTGCCCGGTGCGCATCCCGATCCCGAAGATGCTGGTCAGGCTGCGCAAGGAGGCGGTCGACAACACCGGCGCGTCGCCGGTCAAGGGCGGCGGCGCGCAGCGCAGCTTCGCCGAGGCGGCGACCTGGAAGGGCTGGGAGAAGGTCCACGCCTCGCCGGCGCTCTACCGCCTGGCGACGCGCACCGCGACCGCGATGGGTGGACTGCCGGCGCTCGGACCGCTCAAGACCTGGTCGAGCGTGCGCGAGACACCGAAACCGGCGAAGAAGACGCTGCACCAGCAGCTGGCCGAGCGGGGTAACAGCCGATGAGCACGGCACGCGAGAACATCCTGCGCCGGCTGCGCGACAGCCGCGATACCGGCACTCCGGTGGCGCGCGACTTCGCGGTGATCGAGGGCCTGCACTGGACCGAGGCCGAGCGCAGCGAGCGTTTCTGTCGCCTGATGCGCGCGGTCAACACCGAGGTCCACGAGACCACGCGCGAGGCGTGGCCGGCAAAGCTCGCCGAGCTGTGCGCGGCCAAGCAGGTCGCGCGGCTGGCGCTGGCTGCCGCGACCCCGGTCGGCCAGGCGGCGCGCGCGGCGCTGCTCGACGCGCCGGTCGAGACCGTCGCCTACAACCGCGAGGCCGAGGCGTGGCGTGAGGAACTCTTCTTCCAGGTCGACGCAGGGCTCAGCACCGCCGCGGGTGGCATCGTCGAGAAA
>CBDTVS010000245.1:0-3731 GCA_965364245.1 uncultured Gammaproteobacteria bacterium
GCGATGGCCGCCTCGGTGACCGCCGCCAGCGACCGCACGCCGGTACGCTCGGCGACCTCCTCAACCTTGCGCGCGAGGATCCGCTCGAGGACGTCCGGGATGCCGCCGGCCATCGCTTACGCCTCGGCAGGCGGCAGGGCCTGGGTGAACGCGGCGAGCTGCTCCAGCCTGGCCAGCGCCTGCCCTGACGCAAGCACCTCGCGTGCGCGCACGATGCCCGCCTCAAGGGTCTCCGCAAGCCCCGCGGCGTAGAGCGCCGCACCGGCATTGAGCGCCACGATGTCGCTGGCCGGGCCGGCCTCACCGCCGAGCACGCTGCGGACCACGGCGAGACTCTCCGCCGGATCGGCGACCCTGAGCTTGCCGACCTCGGTCTGCGCGACACCGAATGCCCCGGGATCGATGGTGAAGGTGGCCACCTCGCCGCCCTTGAGCTCGGCGACCCGGGTCGGCGCGCCGATGCTGATCTCGTCGAGGCCGTCGTCGGAGTGGACCACCAGCACGTGCTCGGCGCCGAGGCGCTGCATCACCCGCGCCAGTGGCTCGACCCACTCGGCGGCGTAGACGCCGATCAGCAGGTTGGGCGCGCCGGCCGGATTGGTCAGCGGACCGAGGACGTTGAAGATGGTCCGTACCGCCATCTCGCGACGTGGCGCGACGGCATGGCGCATCGCGCCGTGATGGCGCGGCGCGAACATGAAGCCGACGCCGACCTCGTCGACGCAGGCGGCGACCTGCTCCGGAGTCAGGTCGAGACGCACGCCGGCCTGCTCGAGCAGGTCGGCGCTGCCGGAACTGCTCGAAATCGATCGGTTGCCGTGCTTGGCGACCCGGCCGCCGGCGGCCGCGACCACCATCGCGCTGGCAGTGGAGACGTTGAAGGTACCGACCCCGTCGCCGCCGGTGCCGACGATGTCGACCAGGTGCGGATGGTCGACCGTGACGTGGGTGGCGAGTTCGCGCATCACCGCGGCGGCCGCGGCGATCTCCTCGACCGTCTCGCCCTTCATGCGCAGGCCGATCAGGAAGCCGCCGATCTGCGCCGGGGTGGCGTCCCCGCCCATGATCAGGCGCATCACGGCGGTCATCTGCCCGGCATCGAGGTCGCGCCGCTCGGTGACGGTGCGGATCGCGGTCTGCATGTCCATGTTCGTGTCTCCCGTGTCAGGCCGGCGGCGCGTCGGGCCGGGCGGCGAGAAAGTTGCGCAGCAGCGCGTGCCCCGCCTCGCTGAGGATCGACTCGGGGTGGAACTGCACCCCCTCGACCGCGAATTCGCGGTGGCGCACGCCCATGATCGCCTCGCGGCTGCCGTCCGGGTTCTCGGTCCAGGCGGTGACCTCGAGCTCCCCCGGGACGCTGTCCGGTTCGATCACCAGCGAATGGTAGCGCGTCGCCTGCAGCGGCTCCGGCAGCTCCCGGAACACTCCCTGCCCGGTGTGGCGCACCGTCGAGACCTTGCCGTGCATGATGCGCGGGGCGCGCACGATGCGTCCGCCGTAGAACTGGCCAATGCACTGGTGGCCGAGGCAGACGCCGAGGATCGGGATGCGGGCACCCAGGGCACGCACCAGCTCCACCGAGATACCCGCCTCATCCGGCGTGCAGGGGCCCGGCGAGATCACCAGCCGATCGGGGGCCAGCGCCTCGAGCTCGGCGGGCGTCACCGCGTCGTTGCGGTACACCTTGACCTCTTCGCCGAGTTCGCCGAAGTACTGCACCAGGTTCCAGGTGAACGAATCGTAGTTGTCGATCATCACGAGCATGGCGGTCAGCCCGTGAGATCGTCGAGGCCGCCCTCGACCAGGGCCACGGCGCGGAACACCGCGCGCCCCTTGTTCATGGTCTCCTCCCACTCGCGGGCGGGATCGGAGTCGTGCACGATGCCGGCGCCGGCCTGGATGTGCAGCACGTCATCCTTGATCACCGCGGTGCGGATCGCGATCGCGGTATCCATGTTGCCGTTCCAGCCGATGTAGCCGACCGCGCCGGCGTAGACGCCGCGCTTGACCGGCTCGAGCTCATCGATGATCTCCATGGCGCGGATCTTCGGCGCGCCGCTGACGGTGCCGGCCGGGAAGGTGGCGCGCAGCGCGTCGATCGCGGAACAGTCGGGCTGGATGCGCCCGCTGACCATCGACACGATATGCATCACGTGCGAGTAGCGCTCGATGACCATCTGCTCGCGCACCTTCACCGAGCCGATCTCGGCCACCCGGCCGACGTCGTTGCGCCCCAGGTCGATCAGCATCAGGTGCTCGGCGCGCTCCTTCTCGTCGGCGAGCAGCTCGGCCTCGAGCGCCTTGTCCTCGGCCTCGTCGCGCCCGCGCGGGCGCGTGCCGGCGATCGGGCGCACCGTCACCTCGCCGTCCTCCAGCCGGGTCAGGATCTCCGGTGACGAGCCAACGACGTGGAAGTCGTCGAGGTTGAGGAAGAACATGTACGGCGACGGGTTGAGCATGCGCAACGCGCGGTAGAGGTCGAGTGGCGCGTGCGCGAATGGGATCGACAGCCGCTGCGACAGCACCACCTGCATCACGTCGCCGGCGGCGATGTACTCCTTGACCCGCGCCACGGCCGCCTCGAAACCGTCGCGGGTGAAGCCCGAGGTGAAATCGGCCTCGCTCACCTTCTGGTCGGAGCTGCGATGGGTGTAGTGCGGCGCCAGGCCACGCAGGTGACGCACCAGCCGGTCGATGCGCCGCTCGGCGCGCGCCAGCGCGTCGTACTCCGCCGGGTCGGCATGGACGATGAACAGCAGCTTGCCGCTCAGGTTGTCGAACACCACGACCTCTTCGGAGAGCATCAGCAGGATGTCGGGGTTGTCGAGCGGGTCGGGCGCGGTGTCGACGTCGAGGCGCGGCTCGACGTAGCGGATGGTGTCGTAGCCGAAGTAGCCGACCAGGCCGCCGGTGAAGCGCGGCAGATGGTCGAGTTGCGGCACGCGGTTGTTCAGCCGGAACGTCTCGATCCAGGCCAGCGGGTCGGCCTCTTCGAAGACCTCGGGCGGCTGGCCGTCGCGTTCGAGCGTGATCGTGCGGCCGCGGATCCTGACCCGGGTGCGGCACGGCAGGCCGATGATCGAGTAGCGCCCCCACTGCTCGCCGCCGGAGACCGACTCGAACAGGTAGGAATACGGGCCGTCGGCCAGTTTCAGGTAGGTGCTGAGCGGGGTGTCGAGGTCGGCGAGGACCTCGCGCACGACCGGGATGCGGTTGTAGCCGGCTGCGGCGAGACGGGCGAACTCTTCAGGTTTCATGGGACATCACTCGGGTAGCGACTCGGGAACGGACGGGCACGACGACGCGATCAGGCGCGCCATCGCCAGCCGTGGTCCGCGGGAGTCGTCCGGGTGATGTCCATGGTCAGCGGTCTGTGTCGATCAGCTGCTCGAGCTCGGCCAGCGCGTCGATCACCGCATCGGGCGCGGCGTGGCGGATGTCCTGGCCGTGGTTGTATCCGTAACTGACGCAGATGACCGGCATGCCGGCGGCCCGAGCCGCCTGGATGTCGTTGACAGAGTCGCCGACCATCAGCGCGTCGCCGGCCGGAACTTTAAAGAAATCCATAGCATGGAGCAAGGGCGCCGGGTCCGGCTTGACCGCGCTGGCGGTGTCGCCGGCGACCACCAGGCCGAAGTAGTCGGCCAGCCCGAGCTGCTCGAGCATCGGCCGGGTGAAGTCGGCCGGCTTGTTGGGCACGCAGGCCAGCAGCCGCCCGGTCGCCGCGAGCC
>CBDTVS010000246.1:0-3727 GCA_965364245.1 uncultured Gammaproteobacteria bacterium
CGACCGCGTGCTCGCGCGCACCCTCGAGCTCGGCGCACGCTTGGCGCGCCCTGGCGAATTCTCGGAGCGCGCGTTCCTCAACGGCAAGCTCGACCTGGCCCAGGCCGAGGCGATCGCCGACCTGATCGCCAGCGGCAGTGAGGCCGCGGCGCGCGCCGCGCTGCGTTCGCTGCAGGGTGCGTTCTCGGCACGCGTCGACGCGCTGGTCGAACGCCTGGTCGCGTTGCGCACCTACGTCGAGGCGGCGATCGATTTCCCCGATGAGGAGATCGACTTCCTCTCCGACGGCCACGTCGCGCTGGGGCTGGCCGAACTGGTCGGCGAAATCGACGCGGTCAACGCGGCCGCCGAGCGCGGCCGGCGGCTGCATGACGGCCTGAGCGTGGTGATCGCAGGGCCGCCGAACGCCGGCAAGTCGAGCCTGCTCAACCGCTTCGCTGGCCAGGATTCGGCGATCGTCACCGACGTGCCCGGCACCACCCGCGACCTGCTGCGCGAGTACGTCCAGCTCGACGGGTTGCCGCTGCACCTGGTCGATACTGCCGGCCTGCGCGACAGCGACGACACCGTCGAGCGCGAGGGCATCCGCCGCGCCCGCGAGGCGCTGGCGCAGGCCGACCGCGTGCTGCTGGTGCTCGACGACGCGAGCCCCGACCCCCACGCCGAGGAGGTGGTGCGCGCGGCGCTTCCGGCCGGCGTGCCGGCGACCGTGGTGCGCAACAAGATCGATCTCAGCGGCCGCGCCGCCGGGCTCGCCGAGGGTCCGCACGGGATCGAGGTCGGCCTGTCGCTGCGCACCGGTGAGGGGTTCGAGGCACTCCGCGACCACCTCAAAGAAGTGAGTGGTTACCCCCCAGGTGAGTCAGGCGATTTCATGGCCAGGCGCCGCAATCTGGATGCCTTGGAGCGAGCCGCCGCGGCCGTCGCGCGGGCCCGTCAACAGCTCGTCGAAACCGCCGCCGGCGAACTGGTCGCCGAGGAGCTGCGCGTCGCCCAGCAGGCACTCGGCGAGATCACCGGCACGTTCAGCAGCGACGACCTGCTCGGGCGGATCTTCGGCGAGTTCTGCATCGGCAAGTAGCCGCGCCGCTACACCTCGGGCAGGTTCCAGGTGGTCACAACCCCGGCCAGCCCCATCAGCCCGAGCAGTGCCAGCGCCGTTTCCACCGACACCAGCGCGGCCGCCCCGCTGAGCAGGCCCACGCCGAGCAGCGCGAAACCGATCACCGTGTTGCTGACCGCGACGTAGTCGGTGCGGCGGTTGCCCTGCGCCATGTCGACGAGGTAGGTCTTGCGTCCGATCCGCACCCCGGCGTGCGCGATGCTCAGCGCGAAGTAGCCGGCCACGCACGCCCAGCCGAGCCACGGCGAGGTGTCGAGCAGGCCGCCGCAGGCGGCCATGGCGAGGCAGCTCGCTGCCGCTCCGGCGCCGCCCAGCAGCATCACCCTGCGGCTGGAGGTGTCGGCCATCCAGCCCCATACCGATGCAGAGACGCTCGAGGCGAGGCTCGCTGCGATCAGGAACGCGCCGAGCAGGGCGGCGCCGTTCCCGGAACGCTGCGCGAGCAGCACCACGAACGGGGCGGCCAGCCCGGAGCACATCAGCAGCGCGCGGCTGACGACGAAGCGTCGGAACGGCGCATCGTCGAGCAGCAGGCGTGAGCTGCGCGCGAGCTCCTCGGGCACGCTCCTCCCGCCCGCGGTCTCACCGGCGTACTCCTCGACCCGAGAGAACAGCAGCGCGGCGACGCCCCACAGCGCGGCGGCGATCAGCAGCAACAGCGCATAGAACGCGCGGTCCGGGTCGCCCTCGCGGCCGAACAGCCATACGCTCAGTACCAGCACCGCGAGCCCGGCGAGCGTCGCGGCCAGGCCGCCGAGACGGCCGCGGCGTGATTTCGGGATGCACTTGCCCTGCACGTCCTTCATGGCCACCGAGCAGAAGCCGCGTGCTAGCGCGAACAGCGCCAGTAGCGCCAGCACCGTCCAGCCGGCCGCCGCGCCGTCGAGCCACCAGACTGCGGCGGCCATGCCGGCGACGCACGCCCCCTGCACCAGGCTGCCGGCGATCCAGAAGCCTGCGCGTCGCGGGTGGCGACGCACCCAGGCGCCGACCAGCAGCTGCGGAATCAACGAGCCGGACTCGCGCAGCGGCACCAGCCAGCCCACCAGGGCTGCCGGGGCGCCGACCGCACCGAGCAGCCAGGCCAGCACCACCTTGGGCGAGGCCAGCAGGTCGCCGATGTTGGTCAGCACCAGGCTCGCGAGCACCAGGAAGAAATTGCGCGGCACCTCCCGGCACGCGGCGTCGGGGATCTCCTTGCACAGGCGGGCATCCTCCTCGTTGGCGACGAGGGCGTAGAGGCGGTCGGCGGAGAGCTTGGGTCGGGGCAACGTCGATGCGGTCCGGGGCCTGGGACGGGTTATAGCGCGTGATGGGCCCCGGAACGAAGAGGGCCCCTCGCGGGGCCCTCGTTGCTCGCCTCGGGGCGGTCGGCCGTCAGGCCGCCCGGTCCTCGAGCGTGCGGCCGGCAGCCGGCGCGCCATCCTCGATGGCGATGCGCCGTGGCTTCAGCGCCTCCGGCACCTCGCGCTGCAGGTCGACGTGCAGCAGGCCGTTCTCGAGGCGTGCCGCCTTGACCTTCACGTGGTCGGCGAGCTGGAACTGGCGCTGGAAGTTGCGCGCCGCGATACCCTGGTGCAGGTAGCGCCGCCCACCCTCCTCCTTGGCCTTGCGGCCGGAGACGGTCAGCGTGTCGTTCTCGACCTCGATCTCGAGCTCATCCTGGGCGAAACCGGCGACCGCCATGCTGATGCGGTAGCTGTTCTCGTCGACGAGCTCGATGTTGTACGGGGGGTAGCTCGGCTGGTTGTCGGCGCGCAGCGAATTCTCCATCAGAGACGCCAGGCGGTCGATGCCGATGGCCGAACGGTACAGGGGAGAGAAGTCGTATCCAGTCATGGTCGTATCCTCATCAAGCGATAGTTCCACGGGGCCTCGGCCCCACCCGCGGAGCCGTCATGGCCTCCGCTGTAAGCTATCTAGGGTCGCTTGGGAGAATTTCAAGGCCGCCGCCACGAAGCGCGTGACGATCGAGTGAATACCAATAAATGTCGGTATTAATTCACAAGTAAGTACTAACCGACCTTGGCGCTGGCGGCCGCCTCGAGCCGTCCCAGCAGCAGCATGCAGGCCGCGCCGGCAAGGCACGCCACGCCGCAGATCGCGAACGCCAGCGGGAAGTTGCCGAGGTCGCCGAGCACACCGCCGAGCAGCGGGAAGACGATGCCGCCGACACCGTACGAGAGGAACACGTAGGGGTAGTTCTGGCCGACCCGCGAGGTGCCGAAGGTGTCGGCGGTCAGGGTCGGGAACAGCGCGAAGTTGCCGCCGAAGTTGAAGCCGATCAGCGTCGCGCCGACGTAGAGCAGCATCTCGTTGCCGGCCATCGACGTGAACACCAGCAGCACCGCGCCCTGGCTCGCGGTCATCAGCAGCACCGAGCGCCGCCGGCCCAGGCGGTCGCTGAGGGTACCCCAGACGATGCGGCCGATGATCCGACCACGGCCGGAGATTTTTGCCGACGCTTTGAGGTTTACCATATCGAAAAGCTAATGCAGATCATCAATAAAACACGGCTTCGTGTGTGGAAGCGACAACCCGAATCTTTCTTCGAGGAAGCCATCATCGATGCAGACGGTGTGCTTACGGAAACCTATGGCGAAT
>CBDTVS010000247.1:0-3702 GCA_965364245.1 uncultured Gammaproteobacteria bacterium
CCCGCACCGCCTGCTCGCGGATCGCGCGCGCCGCGCGCAGTGCGTCCACCGCGCTCGGGAACACCGCTAGCACGCCGTCGCCGAGCCGTTTGACGATCTCGCCACCGTGCCCGCCGATGGCCGGGTCGACCACCTCGCGCTCGAGCGCCTGCAGCCGCGCCAGGGTGCCCTCTTCGTCGCGGTTCATCAGCCGCGAGTAGCCGACCACGTCGGCGGCGAGGATGGCCTGCAGTCTGCGCGTGTGGCCTTCGGTCATGCGTCGCGTCGGGAGGAACAGGGCTCGGGCGAGTATCGCACAGGCCGCGCTAGCCCCTGATGGGCCGACCCCGCCTGAGCCGGCAGGAATTCAGGACCGGAAAAGAAGAAGCCGGGCACGAGGCCCGGCTTCCGCAACACCCATTGAGAGGCGGGAGCGTCAGGCGGCGCCCGCGGCGGCCAGGCGCTCGGTGACGCGCTTGTCGGCGGCCCGCTCGCTGACCTCGAGTTCCTTGACCAGGCGCTCGACCAGGCTGCCGACGCGCTTGATCGCATCCTTGTCGATCGCGTCGTGGTGCCCCGACAGCAGACGGATCCACTGGCGACGCGCATGCAGGTAGTTGGTGTAGGTCTTGAAGGTGATCTTCTCCTTGCGCAGGAGTTCGAGCATCAGCGACCAGGTGTCGACGTCGACCGGCTCCTTGTAGAGACCACCGATCTTGCGCGTGCTGACGCCGGTCTTGTGGCACCCCTCGACGGTGAGCGCCTCGAGCTGCAGGTAGAGCAGCGCGAACTGACGGAGGTCGTCGCCTCCCGCTCCCGCCATCATGGCCCTGACCTTGCTCTCCTCGTTCGGCTCGTCATCGCGCCGACGGTTCTGGAGCGACCAGAACAGCGCGAACACGCCGGACGAGACCAGGATAAGGGCGACGAGCTGAAGAATGATTGGATTGGTCATAGCGGTATCCCCCGTGACTGCGACTCCAAGATCGGCCATCTGGCGCCGGGACGCTATTGTCCCGTGGTACAGATGCCGAGGGAGCAGACCCTCACCGCATGCCAATGCGGTTACAAGTCATTGTTTTAGAAGTCCCCTTGTTGGCGAGCCGCCCGTAGGCGAAACGCTTGAAGCCAGCCTAGGTGGCCGCTGCTTGGGTACGCAAGACTCAGTATACGTATTTTTGCGTAGTCCGGCGCCCCGCATTCTTGTAAGCCATGGATTACACGGGGCCAATCGAGCCGGTCTCGTGGTCAGGGCACGACAGCGGTCGCCTCGATCTCGAGCCTTGCCCCCGTCTCCACCAGCCCGGCGACCTGCACCAGGCTCATCGCCGGATAGGTGTCGCCGATCACCTCGCGGTAGGCCGCGCCGAGGTCGCGCGCGCGGTCGAGGTACTCCTGCTTGTCGAGCACGAACCAGGTCATGCGCGTGATGTGCTCGGGCCCGCCGTTCGCCTCGGCGAGCACCGCGACGATGTTGGCCAGTGCCTGGCGCGCCTGGACGACGAAGTCGTCGCTCTCGAACCTCTCCTCGGCATTCCAGCCGACCTGGCCGGCGACGAACACGACGCGCCCGCTGGCGGCGATGCCGTTGGCATAACCCTTGGGCCGGGGCCAGCCGGGCGGTTGCAGGACCTGGTGCATGGTTCTCTCCTGTGACTCGGGTAACGGGGGTGCTCAGCCGCGCGCGCGCTCGAGCTCCAGCTGTCGCAGCTTGAAGCGCTGCACCTTGCCGGTCTCGGTGCGCGGCAGGGCCTCGATGAACTCGATGGCGCGCGGGTACTTGTAGGGTGCGATGGCCTGCTTGACGTAGCCCTGCAGCTCGCCGACCAGCGCATCACCGGCCACGGCGGGCTCGCGCAGCACCACGAACGCCTTGACGATCTCGCCGCGCCTGGCGTCCGGCGCGGCGACCACCGCGCACTCGGCGACCGCGTCGTGGCCCAGCAGTGCCGCCTCGACCTCCGGTCCGGCGATGTTGTAACCGGCCGAGATGATCATGTCGTCGGAACGTGCCTGGAACCAGAAGTAGCCGTCCTCGTCCTGCAGGTAGGTGTCGCCGGTGACGTTCCAGCCGTCGACGACGTAGTCGGCCTGGCGCGGGTCGTCGAGGTAGCGGCAGCCGGTCGGGCCGCGCACCGCCAGGCGCCCGACCGTGCCGGGCGCTACCGGCGCGCCGTCGTCGCCGATCACCCGCGCCTCGTAGCCGGGCACCGCGATCCCGGTCGCACCGGGCCGGATGGCCTCACCGGAGGCCGAGATGAAGATGTGCAGCAGCTCGGTCGAGCCGATGCCGTCGACTATGCGCAGCCCGGTGCGCTCGAACCAGGCGTCCGAGGTCGGCCGGGGCAGCGTCTCGCCGGCCGAGACGCACTGGCGCAGGCTGGCGATCGCCCGCGGATCGAGGTCGTCGAGCAGCGCGCGGTAGGCGGTCGGCGAGGTGAACAGGACGGTCGGCCGGAACCGCTGCACCGCCGCGAGCAGGTCCGGGGGCGCGACCTGCTCGACCAGCGCGGTCGCCGCACGGGCGCGCATCGGGAACAGCGTCAGGCCGCCGAGGCCGAAGGTGAAGGCGAGCGGCGGGCTGCCCATGAACAGGTCGTCGCGCGTCGGGCGCAGCACCTCGCGCGAGAAGGTGTCGCAGACCGCGAGCACGTCGCGATGGAAGTGCATGGTGCCCTTCGGCTGGCCGGTGGTGCCGGAGGTAAACGCGATCATGCAGACGTCGTCGGCCGCGGTGTAGACCGCGTCGAAGCCGGCCGGGTGACGTTCCATCATGCGCTCGAGTTCACCGGCGTTGAAGTCGACCACGCGCTCGAGCACCGGCTGCGCACGCTGCGCCCTGGCAAGCTCGTCGAGCAGGCGCGCATCGCACAGCGCCAGGCGCACCCGCGCCTTGGCAATGATCTTCTCCAGCTCGGGCGCGCGCAGCAGCGGCATGGTCGCGACCGCGATGCCACCCGCCTTCACCACGCCGAACCAGCAGGCGACCATCCACGGGTTGTTCGGTGCGCGCAGCAGCACGCGCTCGCCCGGCACCAGCCCGAGGTCCTGGGACAGCACGCGGGCGATGCGGTCGGCCTGCGCCTGCAGCTCGCGGTAGCTCCACTCGAGACCCGGCGCGATCAGCACCGGGCGATCGCCGTCGCCCTCCTCGACCGCGCGATCGAGCAGCTCGACGGCGCAGTTGAGCCGTGGGCCGTAGCCGAGCCGCTCGAGGTTGATGAAGTCGGGCCACGCCTCGCGCGGCGGCAGGTTGTCGCGGGCGAAGGTGTCGACGTGGGCGGTGTAGTCGTTCATCGCCTTGCCTCCTCAGCTGGGAACGCGCGCCTGCCAGCTCCTGAGCAGGTCGCGCGCGACGATCTCGCGCTGCACCTCCGAGGCGCCCTCGTAGATGCGCAACGCACGGATTTCGCGGTAGAGCGTTTCGGCCGGCGCCCCGGAGACCACGCCGTGGCCGCCGTGCAGCTGCACGGCGCTGTCGATGACCCGCTGCGCGGCCTCGGTCGCGTGCAGCTTGGCCAGCGCCGCCTCGCGGGTTACCCGGTCGGCGACACAGTCGCGGGTCCACGCGGCGCGGTACACCATCAGCGCGCTGGCATCGATCTCGCGCGCCATCTCGGCGAGCGTCGCGCGGGTCACCGCCATCTCGGCCATCGGCGCGCCGAACAGCCGGCGCGTGGTGACCCGGCCGAGCGTTTCGTCGAGGGCGCGCCGCGCGAAGCC
>CBDTVS010000248.1:0-3687 GCA_965364245.1 uncultured Gammaproteobacteria bacterium
GCGGCGTCGACACAAACACTCCAGCGTCAACCGCTCGCCCATTGGCCGTCAGTCCTGTCGCCCGCGCAGCGTGCGGTAGCCGAACTCGAGCAAGGCCTCTTCGTCGTCGCGCTGCGCGTGGTGGTGAGATGCCCGCCGCCGCGCGGCGGCGGGTCGGAAAGATCAGGCCGCCGAGTGGCCCGACATCTTCACCTCGACCTTCTGGTCGTCCGCGAGACCGGCGTAGTACTCGCGGAGGATTTCCAGCACCTCGGGACGGCTGAATTGGTGCGGCACCTCCTCGCCCTCGGAGAGCGCCTTGCGCAGCTTGGTCCCGGACAGCAGCAGGCGGTCCGCGGCGTCGTGCGGACAGGTCTTCATCGAGGCCATGCCCTCGCACTTGCTGCAGTGGAAGGTCCAGTCGATCTTCAGCGGTCGTGTCTCCAGCGAACCGGCCGGGATCTCGTCGAAGATGTGGTGGGCGTCGAACGGTCCGTAGTAGTCGCCGACCCCGGCGTGGTCGCGCCCGACGATCAGGTGCGAACAGCCGTAGTTCTGGCGGAACACCGCGTGCAGCAGCGCCTCGCGCGGCCCGGCGTAGCGCATGTCGAGCGGGTAGCCGGCCTGCATCACGGTGTTGTCGACGAAGTAGTTCTCGCACAGCGTGCCGATGGCGCGCGAACGCACCTCGGCCGGGATGTCGCCCGGCTTGAGCTTGCCGAGCAGCGAGTGGATCAGCACGCCATCGCAGATCTCGATGGCGATCTTGGCCAGGTACTCGTGCGAGCGGTGCATCGGGTTGCGCGTCTGGAACGCGGCGACGGTGTGCCAGCCGCGCTCGGCGAAGGCCGCGCGGGTCTGCGCCGGGGTCATGAAGGCGTCGCCGTACTTGGCCGGGAACTCGCCCTGCGACAGCACCTTGACCGGACCGGCCAGGTTGACGTCGCCCTGGGCCATGACCATCTGCACGCCCGGGTGCTCGGCGTCGGTGGTCTTGTAGACCATCATGCACTCGTGCGCCTTGTCGATGGTGTACTTCTCGGTGACGCGCATGGTCGCCATGATCTCGTCGCGCTCGGGGTCGACCAGTGCGACCTCCTGCCCCTCGCTCAGCGTGTCGGCGAGTGCCTGGTCGGCGGACAGGGTGATCGGGATCGGCCAGAACAGGCCGCTGGCGGTCTGCATGGCGTCGCACACCCGCTCCCAGTCGAGCCGGGTCATGAAGCCCTCGAGCGGCGTGAAGCCGCCGATGCCGAGCATGATCAGATCGCCGACCTCGCGGGAGCTGAGCGGCACCTTCGGCAGCTCCGCCGCCCGGGCGCGCTCGGCCTCGAGTTCGGCACCCGTGAGTAACAATGGCTTTAGTTCACCGCCGCCGTGCGGCTTGACCAGCGTCGTCATGGCTGCTCCGTCCTTAAATTATTTGTCGAGGGCCGAGCACGGGGGCCGGCGCTTCCCGGGGCAGTCACCTTGTGCGATCGCCGCGCGAAAATCCAAGTGAAATATTCTAGGCGGCCATAAGGCTGCTTTATCGTTGCCATGGCCTGTGTTTATGGACGGATAAGTTGGTCCGTGTTTACCGGCATGATCAGCTGAAAATCAATGCCTTGGATCCGGTGAACTCGCGGCAGCCCGAACCGCCGAGAAGTCTCCCGAAGCCCGAGGGTCCGACCCCGCCGGTCGGGATCGCTGGATCCTCGGCCACCGGGGCGTTGATGTAGACCTGCCCCGAGCGCAACGCGCGACCGACCCGCAGCGCGCGCTGGGTGTCGGCCGACCAGACGCTTGCGCCAATACCGATCGGGGCGTGGTTGGCCACGGCGATCGCCTCGGCCTCGTCGGCGACGCGGATGATCGCCGCGACCGGTCCGAACAGCTCCTCGTCGTAGGCCGGCATGCCCTGGGTGACGTGGTCGAGGATCGAGCCCTGGTAGAACGCGCCGGGTGGCTCGCCGGGCATGCAGCCGGTGACCACCTTGGCGCCCTGGGTGCGCGACCCGGAGACCTGGCGGTGCAGGCGGTCACGCAATTCGTGGCTGGCGAGCGGCGCGAAGCGCGTTTCCTTCTGCATCGGGTCGCCATAGATCAGCTCCGACTCGACGGGTGCCCGCAGGCGCTCGACGAAATCGTCGGCCAGCGACTCGGCGACGATGAAGCGCTTGGCCGCGGCGGCGCGCTGCCCGGCGTTGGCAAAACGGGCTGCGAACGCCGCGGGCACCGCCTGCTCGAGGTCGGCGTCGTCGAGGATCAGGAACGGGTCGCTGCCGCCGAGGTGCAGCGTCACCTTCTTGCCCTCCTCGCCAGCCAGGGCCGCCACTTCACGGCCGGCGCGACCGCTGCCGCAGAAGCTCACCGCCGAGACCATCGGCGCGGCGACCACGCTCGGCACCTGGGCCGCACTGATCTGCAGCGTGCGGAACACGTCCGGTGCGCCTAACCCCTCGCGCAGCAGTTCGTCGATGGCCATCGCGCACTGGGTCACCGCACCGGCGTGCTTTAGCACCACGCCGTTGCCGCCCAGCAGAGCCGGGATGGTGACGCGGAATGCCAGCCAGAAGGGGGCGTAGCGCGGGGTGATCGCGAGCAGGATGCCGAGCGGGGCGTGCTCGAGCACCACGCGGTGCCCCTCGCTGTCGGTCAGCTGCTCGCGGCCGAGGTAGTCGCCGGCCATGCGCGCGAGGTATTCGCACAGGCGTGCGCAGTTCTCGATCTCCTGCTCCGCCTCGCTGCGCAGCTTGCCCATCTCGAAGGTGATCAGGCGCGACAGCTCCGGACTGTCGCTGCGCAGCAGGGTCGCAAGCTGGGCCAGGCGCTCGCCGCGCTCCGCGAGCGCCAGGGACTGCCACTCGCCGGCGCCGACTTCGACCTGGTCGAGGGCCTCGCGCAGCTTGTAGCCATTCCACTCCTTGAAGACCGACAGCGTCGATCCGTCGAGTGGCGAAGTCGAGCGAAGTGCCATGGACCCGCATCCTCGTCTTGTTATGTGGGTACCATACTAGTATAAAAATCCCGCGTTTAGGTTGCGCTTTTCGAGAAAAACAGACCATGGCCAAGCAGACTCTCTGTGTCCTCGGTGGCAGCGGCTTCGTCGGCCGCCACCTCGTCCCCGCACTGCACGACGCCGGGCACACCGTGCGCGTGCTGACCCGGCGTCGCGAACGCCACCGCGAACTGCTGGTGTTGCCGCGCGTCACCGTCGACGAGATCGACAGCGGCGACACCGAGGCGCTGGCCACGGCGTTCGCCGGCTGCGATGCGGTGATCAACCTGGTCGGCATCCTCAACGAGAAGGGGCGCGACGGGGCCGGCTTCGAGGCCGCGCACGTCGCGCTGCCCGAGCGGGTGGTCGCCGCGTGCCGCAGCGCCGGCGTCGGACGGCTGCTGCACATGAGCGCGCTGAACGCCGATCCCGAGGGTCCGAGCCACTACCTGCGCAGCAAGGGACGTGGCGAGGCGCTGGTGCATGCCGCGCACGGTGCGGACCTCGCGGTCACCAGCTTCCGGCCGTCGGTGATCTTCGGCCCGGGGGACGGCATGTTCTGCCGCTTCGCCGGCCTGCTCGCGCTCGCGCCGCTGTTCCCGCTGGCCTGCGCCAGCGCCCGCTTCGCGCCGGTCTGGATCGGCGACGTCGTGCCCTGCTTCGTGCAGGCACTCGACGACCCCGCCACGTTCGGCGAACGCTACGACCTGTGCGGCCCGGAGATCTGG
>CBDTVS010000249.1:0-3682 GCA_965364245.1 uncultured Gammaproteobacteria bacterium
GCGACGGCCAGGCCGAGGTCGTCGTGGCAATGCACGCTGAGCACCGCCTGGTCGATGTTCCTCACGTGCTCGCGCAGGTAGGTAAACAGCTTGAAGAACTCGTCGGGCGTGGTGTACCCCACCGTGTCCGGAATATTCACCGTGCTGGCACCCGCCTCGATGGCCGCCTCGAGCACTTCGGCGAGAAACTCAGGCTCCGTGCGCGAGGCATCCTCGGGCGAAAACTCCACGTCTTCGACGCGCTCGCGTGCCATGGTGACACCTTCCACGGCGCGCCGGATCACCTCGTCGGTGGCCAGCCCCAGCTTGTGCTCGCGGTGGATGGCGCTGGTAGCCAGGAACACGTGCAGGCGTTTTTTCTCGGCGTGGCGCAGCGCTTCGGTTGCCTTTTCGATGTCGTCGGGAATGCAGCGCGCCAGGCCGCGGAGGCCGAGATCACGGTCGCCTTCTGCCAACGCCTGCAGCCGGTCTTCGCGCTGCTGCCGCGCGCGCTGCTGCCTAGCCTGGAGGCCTACCTCGCGGCGGGTGATCGCAAGATCGACCGTTGGTATTATCGCCACCGCGTCGCCGAGGCCGATTTTTCCGACCGGCCCGAGCAGTTCCTGAACGTCAACACCCCCGAGGAACACGCCGAGCTCGAGCGCAAGCTCGGCGAGATGGAGCCCTGAGCATGTCCCGAACGCCACCGATCCTCGGCTTCGTCGCCTACAGCGGCACCGGCAAGACCACGCTGCTGACACAGGTCATCCCGCTGCTGCGCGAGGCCGGGCTGCGCGTCGCGCTGATCAAGCACGCGCACCACCAGTTCGACATCGACACCCCGGGCAAGGACAGCTACCGGCTGCGCCAGGCCGGCGCCGAGCACGTGATGATCGCCTCGCGCGGCCGCTGGGTCTGGATGGCCGAGACCCCGGGTCAGCAGGAGGCACGCCTCGACGAGATGCTCGCGCGCCTCGGCGAACTCGACGTCGACCTGATCCTGATCGAGGGCTTCAAGCACGAGCGCTATCCGAAGATCGAGCTGCGCCGCGGTGAACTCGACAACCCGCGCCTGTATCCCGAAGACCCGGACATCATCGCGGTCGCCAGCGACGGACCGCTCGACCCGCCGACGCAGCTGCCGCAACTCGACCTCAACGACCCCGGGGCCATCGCCACGTTCATCGTCGACCGCGTGCGCGGCGGTCGCGGGACCCAGCCGGAAGCCGTCGCATGAGCATCAAGACCGACCCCCACGACTGCAACGTCCCCGCGGACGGCAGCCGCCTGATGAGCGTCGACGAGGCGCTGGCACGCATCGAGGCCCTGACCTCACCGCTCGTCGGCGAGGAGCGGGTGGCGATCCGCAGCGCGCTCGGCCGCGTGCTGGCCCGCGACGTGACCGCGACGGTCGACGTGCCGCCCTACACCAACTCGGCGATGGACGGTTACGCGCTGCGCGGCGCCGACCTCGAAGCGGCCAGCGGCGACGGCCTGCGCCTGGTCGGCGACTCGTTCGCCGGTCACCCGTTCGGCGGCAGCGTCGGTGCGGGCGAGTGCGTGCGCATCATGACCGGCGCGATGATGCCCGACGGGGCCGACACCGTGGTCATGCAGGAGGCGACCACGGTCGATGGTGAAACGGTGCGCCTCGCCCCGGGCGGCAAGCCGGGCATGAACGTGCGCGGCGCCGGCGAGGACCTGCGCGCCGGTGGCATCGCCCTGCCCTCGGGCACCCGGCTCAAGCCGGTCGACCTCGGCCTGCTCGCCTCGGTCGGCGTCGCCGAGGTCTCGGTTCGCCGCCGGGTACGGGTCGGGTTCTTCTCGACCGGCGACGAGCTCTGCTCGATCGGCGAAGCGCTGCGCGAGGGCTGCCTGTTCGACTCCAACCGCTACACGCTGTACGGCATGCTGACCCGGTTCGGCGCCGAGGTGATCGACCTCGGCGTGGTGCGCGACACCCGCGAGGCGATCGAACAGGCGTTTCGCGATGCCGCGGACCAGGCCGACGTGGTGATCACCTCGGGCGGCGTGTCGGTCGGCGAGGCCGATTTCGTCAAGGAGACGCTCGACCGCCTCGGCGGCATCGACTTCTGGCGCATCGCCATGAAACCGGGCAAGCCGCTCGCCTTCGGCCGCCTGGACGGTGGTGCCTACTTCTTCGGCCTGCCCGGCAACCCGGTCTCGGTGATGGTCACCTTCTACCAGTTCGTGCTGCCGGCCCTGCGCCGGTTGGCCGGCGAACAGGCTAAACCGGCGATGTGGCTGCGCGCGCCATGCCTGTCACGGCTGAAGAAGGGCAAGGGGCGCACCGAGTTCCAGCGCGGCGTGCTGGTCACCGGGCCCGACGGTCAGCTCGCGGTCGACACCACCGGCTCGCAGGGCTCGGGGATTCTCCACTCGATGAGCGTCGCCGACTGCTTCATCCGCCTGCCGGCCGACAGCGGTGAGATCGAACCCGGCACCATGGTCGACGTGCAACCCTTCGAGGGGCTCGTCTGAGCCTATAATATACTTTATATATTGTATTTAATTTATTGTTTTTAATAACTAGTTAAGTACGCCAGGCACGGTCAGGCTGAACAGCGGGATCGGGGCCTGGAACACGGTACCGTCCTCGGCATGCATCGCGTAGTGCCCCTCCATGGTCCCGACCGGCGTGCGCAACACCGCGCCGCTGGTGTACTCGAACACCTCGCCCGGCGCCAGCGTCGGCTGGTGACCGATTACCCCCTCGCCGTCGACCACCTCCTCGCGTCCGTCGGCGTCGGTGATCAGCCAGTGGCGGCGGCGCAGCGTGGCGGTCGCCTCGCCGGTGTTGCGGATGGTGATGGTGTAGGCGAAGGCGTAGCGCGGCTCGTCCGGCTCGGACTGCGCGGCCAGGTACTCGACCTGGCTGGAGATGTCGAAGCGGTAACGTACCATCCGTGTCAGGCTCCAGGCGCCGCACCGGCCCGCCGGCGTGCTTCGTCGTTCCAACGGTTGAAGGGATGCTCGACCAGAGAGACATTGTAGTAGCGCGGATCGTCGGTGACCTCGTCGCCGAGCCAGTCCGGCTGTTCGAAGGCCTCGTCGGCGGCGTCGAGCTCGATCTCGGCGACCACCAGGCCCTGGTTGTCGCCGGCGAAGACGTCGAGCTCCCAGACGTGCCCGGCGTGGCGCACCCGGTAGCGGGTCTTCTCGATCAGGGGCCCGCTGCACAGTTCGTCGAGCATGACCTCGGCGTCGGCCACCGGGATCGCGTACTCGAACTCGCGCCGGGTCGCACCGACGGTCGCGCCCTTGATGTTCAGGTGCGCACTGGCCCCGCTCAGGCGCACGCGGACCGAGCCCCAGCTGCCGCCGGCCAGGTAGCCCTGGCGCAACCGCTCGCCGGCGTCGGCGCCCGCGCGCCAGCCGTCTCCGGTGACCAGGAACTTGCGCTCGATCTCGTAACTCATGCGATGTCCTTCATGCGTAGCCATCTTAGGCAATGGGACGCGGCTTGGGTATGCGCGGACCGGTACTGAGACGCATGGCGACCACGCTCGCCGGCCTGCTGCTGCCGGTCCTGCTCGGCGCGGCAATGCTGCTCGGCTGGATCTACCTGACCCAGGACCGCCTGCTCTACTTCCCGCTGCGCGACCTCGACGCCGACCCGTCGCAAGCCGGCCTGGCCTTCGAGGAGGTCCAGCTCACCACCACCGACGGGGTGCGTCTCCAC
>CBDTVS010000250.1:0-3681 GCA_965364245.1 uncultured Gammaproteobacteria bacterium
TCCTCGGCGGTACCGTGACGATGATCGGTTCGAGTCCGCTGATCCTGCTCAACGACCTGATCCTGACCTCGAACCGCAGCCTGCCGTCCGGCATCGAGCCGATGGCGACCTTCGACCTGTTCGACGTCACGCCCGTCGGCCTGGCCCTGGTCGCGACCGGCGTTCTCTACTTCATCTACATCGGCAACCGCCTGCTGCCGGCGGTCAAGAAGAAGAAGTCGGAGGGCTCGTCGGGCGGCACGACGATGTCCTACCTGCGCGAGACCTACGGCCTCTCCGGCGACCTGTTCGAGGTCGAGGTGCCGGCCGAGAGCCCGCTGGTGGGCAAGACCGTCGAGCAGGTCGAGTTCGGCACCGACCACAAGCTGCTGATCGTCGCGATGCGCGGCAACCGCAAGCAGCTGGTGTCGCCGGCGCGCGATGTCGAGATCGTGCCCAATACCGTGATCGCCTTCATCGGCGGCAGTGACGAGATCGGCGAGTTCGCCGTACGCCAGCGGGTCAAGATCCGCGCCGACCTGAGCACCTTCGCCGACATCCTCGCCCCGGCCCACGCCGGCGTGGCCGAGATCGTGCTGCCGCCGAGTTCGAAGCTGATCGGCAAGAGCATGGCCGACATCCGCATGCGCAAGACGTTCGGCATCAGCGTGCTGGCGCTGCACCGCGGCGGCGAGACGCAGCGCACCAAGCTCGGCGACATCGAGTTCCAGGCCGGCGACACGCTGATCGTGCATACCCAGTGGGAGGACCTGGCGCGGTTGCAGAAGGACCGCAACTTCGTCGTCGTTACCACCGACTTTCCACACGAGGAACTGCGCCCGCACAAGGTCAACTGGGCGCTGATCTTCTTCGCCGCCGCGCTCGGCCTGGTGCTGTTCACCGACCTGCGCCTGTCGGTCGCGCTGATGGTCGGCGCGGTCGGCATGATCATCAGCGGCGTGCTGACCATGGACGAGGCCTACGAGGCGGTCAGCTGGAAGACCGTATTCCTGCTCGCCAGCCTGATCCCGCTCGGGCTGGCGGTGGAGGGCACCGGCACCGCGCGCTGGATCGCGCAGCAGACCCTGGAACTGCTCGACGGCATGCCGATCTGGGGCCTGCAGGCGGCGATCGGTCTGCTGGCGACGGTGTTCACGCTGGTGATGTCGAATGTCGGCGCGACCGTGCTGCTGGTGCCGCTCGCGGTCAACATCGCGCTGGGCGCCGGGGCCGATCCGCGCATCTTCGCGCTGACCGTGGCGATCTGCACCTCGAACTCGTTCCTGATCCCGACCCACCAGGTCAACGCGCTGATCATGGGTCCGGCCGGCTACAAGGTCGTCGATTTCATGCGCGCCGGCGGCGTGATGACCGTGCTCTTCCTGGTCGTCGCAATCGGCATGCTGAACCTCGTTTTCTAGTTCAGCAATAACTTATTAATTCATAAACTACCATAATTTTAGTTTATGGTAGCATCCAGACATTCTGGCAGCGATGGGCGTCGACCGCGTGCTAGCTTGGGTCGACCGGCCTCTCCGTGGCCGGTGACTGGGACAGGGAGAGGAACAGATGTCACAACAGCACCCGATCATCGCGGTGACCGGTTCGTCCGGCGCCGGCACCTCGACCGTCAAGACGGCGTTCGAGCACATCTTCTACCGCGAGGGCGTGCGCGCCGCCATCATCGAGGGCGACAGCTTCCACCGTTACGACCGCGCGGCGATGAAGGAGGAGACCAACAAGGCCCTCGAGGAGGGGCGCCACTTCAGCCACTTCGGTCCCGAGTCGAACCTGTTCGACAAGCTCGAGGCGCTGTTCCGCGAGTACGCCAAGCACGGCACCGGCGAGTCGCGCCTGTACCTGCACAACCCCGAGGAGGCGGCCCCGTTCAGCCAGGAGCAGGGCACCTTCACGCCGTGGCAGCCGATCCGCCAGGACACCAACCTGCTGTTCTACGAGGGGCTGCATGGCGGCGTCGTGACCGACGACGCCAACGTCGCGCAGTGGGTCGACCTGATGATCGGCGTGGTGCCGATCGTCAACCTCGAGTGGATCCAGAAGATCCACCGCGACACCTCGGCGCGCGGCTACTCGGCCGAGGCGGTTACCGACACCATCCTGCGCCGCATGCACGACTACGTGCACTACATCACGCCGCAGTTCTCGCGCACCGACATCAACTTCCAGCGCGTACCGACGGTCGACACCTCCAACCCGTTCGTGGCGCGCGACATCCCGACGCCGGACGAGAGCTTCGTCGTGATCCGCTTCAAGGACCCACGCAAGCTGCGTATCGATTTCCCCTACCTGCTCAACATGATCCACGACTCGTTCATGTCCCGGCGCAACACCATCGTCGTGCCCGGCGGCAAGATGGGTTTCGCGATGGAGATCATCCTCGCGCCGCTGGTCGAGGAGATGATGCTCAAGCAGGGCCGCTGAGCGAACCGGACAGTCCGGAGTCCATGCGCTAGGCTTCGCGGGTGGGGCGGCAGTGGGCCGCCCGCCATTCGCAGGAGACGCCATGCGCCGCAACCGACTCGGCCGCACCGACATCGAGGTCAGTGCGCTGTGCCTCGGCACGATGACCTGGGGCCAGCAGAACAGCGAGGCCGAGGCCCACGCCCAGCTCGACCGAGCGCTCGACGCCGGCATCAACTTCATCGACACCGCCGAGCTCTACCCGGTGCCGCCGCGCGCCGAGACCCAGGGGCGCACCGAGGCGTACATCGGCAGCTGGCTGGCCGCGCGCGGCTGCCGCGACCGGGTCGTGCTGGCGACGAAGGTGTGCGGTCGCGCCGACTGGCTGGACCATTTCCGCGGTGGCGCCAACCGTCTCGACCGCGCCAACCTCACCGCCGCGCTCGATGCCAGCCTGGCTCGTCTGCAGACCGACTACGTCGACCTCTACCAGCTGCACTGGCCCGACCGGAGCACCAACTTCTTCGGCAAGCTCGGTTACGTCCATGCCGACGAGGCGGACGAAGGGGTGCCGATCGAGGAGACGCTCGCGGCGCTCGGCGAACTGGTCGAGGCGGGCAAGGTACGCCACATCGGACTCTCGAACGAGACGCCGTGGGGGGTGATGCGCTTCCTGGCCGCGGCCGAGGCGACCGGTTTGCCGCGCGTGGTGTCGATCCAGAACCCCTACAACCTGCTCAACCGGAGCTTCGAGGTCGGCCTCGCCGAGATCGCCCATCGTGAGCAGGTCGGCCTGCTCGCCTATTCGCCGATGGCGTTCGGCGTGCTCAGCGGCAAGTACCTCGACGGGGCGCGGCCGGAAGGCGCGCGCATTACGCTGTTCGAGCGCTTCAGCCGCTACACGGGTCCCGAGGCCGAGGCCCCGGTGAGCGCCTACGTCGACCTGGCGCGCGAGCATGGCCTGTCGCCGGCGCAGATGGCGCTCGCCTATGTGACCGGCAGGCCGTTCCTGACCGCGAACATCATCGGTGCGACGAGCATGGCACAGCTCGAGGAGAACCTGGCGAGCGCCGAGGTGGTCCTCGACGAGGCGGTGATCGAGGCGATCGAGTCGCTGCATCGGCGCTACAGCAACCCCTGCCCGTAAGCGCGCGCCGCAGCGCAAGAAACGGGTGGCCCACCGGCACGCCCCGGCCTACGCTCTGGGCTCGAAACGACAGCGGGAGCGGGGGCATGCGTACAGGGGCGGTCGATGGGCAAGAGCGGCGTACGGGATGGCTG
>CBDTVS010000251.1:0-3679 GCA_965364245.1 uncultured Gammaproteobacteria bacterium
CGCCACGCCGGTAGGCGGCGATCACCTCGCCGAGTTCCGCCTTGTCCTCGGCGTCGAGGTCGCGCTTGAGGTAGCCGGCCAGGTGCTGCAGCACGTTGACGTGGCGTGGGCGGCTGGCGCGCCGCGCCAGGATCGCCATCACCGCGGCGATGTACTTGTCGGCCTGGGCACGCAACCGCCGGCCGTCGAGGTTCGCGACCAGACGCCCGAGCGTCTTCGCCTCGGCCTGGTGGTGCGCCATCAGCACCAGCTTGTGCGCAGCATGGAAGTCGATCAGCGCGGCATTGCTCAGCCCGGCCGCCTCGAGTGCCTGCCAGCGGTGCAGCACGAACACCCGCTGGATGAAATTCTCGCGCAGCACCGGGTCGCCGAGCCGCCCCTCCTCCTCGACCGGAAGCAGCGGCCAGCGCGCCATCAGCGCGCGCGCGAAGACGCCGACCCCCTTGCGCAGACCCGCGCCGCCCGCCTCGGGATAGACCTTGACCCGCTCCATGCCGCAGCTCGGCGAGTCCTTCTTGAGGATGTAGCCGGAGAGCCCGGGCAGCGTCTCGACACGCTCGACGGCATGCGCCTCGAGTGCGTCGGTGACGTCGAGGTCCGGGGCGCGTACGCCGACCACACGCGGTCGCTCGACCTCGCCAACCAACCGGATCGGCGGGCGCGGCAGCCCCAGCCCGGCCTCGAACTCCGGGCAGACCGGCACGAACTCGAACCAGTCGGCCAGCGTGCCGCAGATGTAGGAGTCGCGCTTGTGGCCGCCGTCGAAACGCACCTCGCTGCCCAGCAGGCAGCTGCTGATCCCGACCCGGATCGGGGCCTCGGCGCCGCTCATGCCAGCGCCTCGAGCAATTCCCCGGTGGTTGCAACCCTGGCGAACGGCAGAGCGAGCGCGGCCATGAACGCGGCGTGGACATCGGCCGCCGCGATCTTGCGGCCGGCAAACTCGAGATCGCGGGTCGCGCAGGCGTCGGCGGCGACGCTGCAGCGGTAGCCGAGGTCGAAGGCGGCCCGCGTGGTGCTGTCGACACACATGTGGCTCATGGCGCCGCAGATCAGCAGCGCATCGACTCCGAGCGCATCGAGCCGCGCCTGCAGGTCGGTGTCACGAAAACCGCTCGGGAAATTCTTCTCGACCACCGGCTCACCTTCGTGGGGTGTCAGCGAGGGGTGGATCTCGGCGCCGGGCGTGCCGGGCAGGAAGAAGGTTGCGCCGGGACGCACCGACAGGTGCTGCAGGTGCACCACCGGCCGCCCGTCGTCGCGGAAGCGGGCGAGGAGTCGCGCGGCCTCGCGCGCGGCGGCCTCGGTGCCCGCCAGCGGCATCGCGCCCCCGGCGAAGTAGTCGTTCTGCAGGTCGACGATCAGCAGCGCAGTGGTCATCCGTGTCTCCTTGGGCGAATGCTCGAGGGCGCGCAATCCCAGCCCCCCGGCGACCGGGTCAGCATAGCAGCGGGAGATCGGACGGGGCGACCGGCACGCGCCGGTCGCGCGTGACTACTGAGTCTTGCGCACGCGGATCGACCAGAAGCCCTCGCCTTCCTCCATGGAGAGCAGCTCGTGGCCGTACTTGCGTGCCCAGGTCGGGATGTCGTTGGTGGAGCCCTTGTCCGAGGAGAGCACCTCGAACTCGTCGCCAACGGCGGCGTGGGTGATGGCGGCGACCAGCTCGTTCAGCGGCTGGGGACAGAACGCACCGCGCGCGTCGATCATGCGTCGCTCAGACATCGCGTCTCCTCCTCTTGCACCGTGATGGCGATCGGGCCAACCCGGTTCCCCTCCCGGCGTCGACCCGACCTCGCCACGCACGGCGCGGCCTCGTTCGTTTGTTATCAGAGAGTCTTGGCGGACCCGTCCGGGTCCGTGATGGCGTAGGCCGATGGGCCGATTATTACCCCAAGCGGGGCCGGCGCGACAGGGGTTGGCCATGAGAATGTTTTATGGTCGTGCGATCCCACATCAGCGCCTATCTCGTTGTTTGCACTGCAACATTCGGTGATTAGTCATGAGGATCAGGCGTTTGCGGACGCGACTTCGAAACGCCCTAGCGCGGGGCTCCCGGGATCGTCCGTCACATCCGCCAGCCCGCCGTCACCTGGCGTACGGGGTCTGCACACGCACGGGCCGTTGTGCTTTCCTCCCGGCCTCCCCACCGGGCAGGGAATCCGCACGCCACGCGCATGTCCCGCATCGTGCCCCGGGTCATCTACAATCGCCCCATGGGTAGGGAAACCGACATCCTGGACAGGGAAGCGCCGCGGTGCTGAGACGGGTCCTGCTGCCGAGCATTTTCCTGGTTCTCGCCTACGGCTTCTGGATCAGCCCCGACTTCAAGATGATCGCGGCCGGCGTCGCGATCTTCCTGTTCGGCATGCTCGCGCTCGAGGAGGGCTTCAAGGCCTTCACCGGCGGCCTGCTCGAGCGGCTGCTGCGCAAGACCACCGACAAGCTCTGGAAGAGCCTCGCGTTCGGTGTCGTCTCGACGACCCTGATGCAGTCGAGCTCGCTGGTCTCGGTGATCACCATCTCGTTCCTCAGCGCCGGGCTGATCGGCCTGGCCGCCGGCATCGGCATCATCTTCGGCGCCAACCTCGGCACCACCACCGGCGCCTGGCTGGTGGCCGGGTTCGGTCTCAAGGTCAACATCGCGGCCTACGCGATGCCGATGCTGGTGTTCGGCGTGATCATGGTGTTCCAGAACTCCAAGACGCTGAAGGGTTTCGGCTACATCCTCGCCGGGATGGGCTTCCTGTTCCTCGGCATCGCCTATATGAAGGACGGCTTCGACGCCTTCAAGGAGACGCTCGACCTGTCGCAGTTCGCGCTCCCCGGCCTGCTCGGCCTGCTCGTCTATACACTGGTCGGCATCGCCGCGACGGTGATCATGCAGTCGAGCCACGCGACGCTGGTCATCACCATCACCGCACTCGCCGCGGGCCAGGTCACCTATGAGAACGCCCTGGCACTCGCCATCGGCTCCAACGTCGGCACCACCATCACCGCGATCCTCGGCGCGCTGAGCGCCAACGTCGAGGGCAAGCGCCTGGCGGGTGCGCACCTGATCTTTAACGTCATCACCGGCACCATCGCCATCGTCTTGATCAAGCCGTTCGCCGCGTCGGTGGATGCCATCAGCGCCGCGATCGGCATCGCCGCCGACGACTACACGCTGAAGCTCGCGGTGTTCCACTCGCTGTTCAACCTGGTCGGCATCGCGGTGATGCTGCCGCTGCTCGGCCGGCTGGTCACGCTGCTCGAGCGCTCGCTGAAGGCAAAGGCGAAGCGCATCTCCGAGCCACGTTACCTGAACGACTCGGCGCAATCCTTCCCCGAGACCGCGGTCGAGGCGGTGCGCAACGAGACGCTGCACATCTACGAAAACAGCCGCGACATCATCGCCTCGGGCCTCTACCTCCACCCGGCCGACCTCGCCTCGGAGGCCGCGCTGAAGGAGCGCATCGCCGCCTCCGTGCACGGCAGCCCGACCGACATCCAGAACGCGTACGAGACCCGGGTCAAGCCGCTCTACAACGCCGTGGTCGAGTTCATCAGCAAGA
This sequence comes from uncultured Gammaproteobacteria bacterium, assembly GCA_965364245.1. Taxonomy (GTDB): domain Bacteria; phylum Pseudomonadota; class Gammaproteobacteria; order QNFN01; family QNFN01; genus QNFN01. The sequence goes on from CBDTVS010000251.1 coordinate 3,555, forward strand.
CCGCGAGCGGCTGGGAGCAGCGCCAGATGGCCGACCTGCACTGGTTGCGCAACGCCAACCGCCACCTGGTCGAGGCGATCAAGGGCACCAAGCACCTGCAGAAGAACCTCGCCGTCTACGTGCGC
>CBDTVS010000252.1:0-3670 GCA_965364245.1 uncultured Gammaproteobacteria bacterium
GCCGTGCGCCGGTCCTTGCGGAAGCGCAGCGCGAAGGAGGCCAAAACCATCGTCAGCACGCCGACGTAGGCGGTCCGCTCGTTGAAGTTCATCTTCGGGCTCAGATCGAGGACCGAGGAGAGCCCTTCGTAGCCGGTCACCGGCGAGAGCAGCGAGCGGAACGCGTAGTAGCCGATCTCGTCCTCGCGACCGCCGAGCAGCTGGAGTTCCATGCCCGGGAAACGCTCGTGCCGCCATACCCCCTCCTCCGGGGGACGCCAGTCACCCTGCGTCGTGGGCAGTGCCATCAGGTTCACGCACCACGGGGTGATCAGCACGCCGAGGTGCATGCCACCCCATTCGAGGAACCCGACCACCTCGACCTCGAGCGCATCGTTGAGCAGCGGCAGGCCGGCCATGCGCTCGGTGCCAATGCGCTCGAACGCCCGGCGCACGCGCGATGCGGGATTGGCACTGGACATGGGATGGGGCCGCGCGACGCGACGCCTAGTGGGTCGTGGCGCGCTCGCGCCCGGCAAGATCGGCGAAGTGGGCGTCGATGTCGACCTCCTCGTCGCCGCTCATCACCGCCTCGAGGGCGTCGAGGGCGTCGTTGATCTTGCGCGCATCGTCGGCGCTCAACACCTCGCGTGCCGACCCAAGAAAGTTAAGCACCCAGGTGCCCGGCTCCTGCGGTCCCACCAGCAGCATGTTCAGGTCGGCCGTCTCGCCACGCCCCTCGCAGCGCGCGACGAAGCCGTGCGACTCGACGACCTGCATGGGGATGCCGATGCACATGCCGCGTACCTTGCGTCAGGCGACGGCCGCGGTCCAGAAACCGCGCTCGCCCTGGACCGGTTCGAGCTCGGCACCGAGCCGACGCAGCTCGGCCGCGAGGCGCTCGACGAACTCCGGCATGCGCGCCGCGGCCTGTTCGGAAAGACCCAGATGGGTCTCCAGCGAGAAGGGCACCATGCCATGCAGCACCAGTTCCTTCGGTGCCTCACCGCGCAGTTCGAGCATCGCCAGCAGGTCGCACAGCCCGAGCTGGTGGGGCGAGATCTTGCTGCGGAAGAACGCGGGCAGCGCATCGCCGTCCAGGCGCACCACGGTGCCCGGCGCATCGCCGGTCTTGACCGCGTCGACCAGCACCACGCACTCGCGGTCGGCGAGCTGGTCGAGCAGGTCCATGCCCGAGGTCCCGCCGTCGATCACCTCGACCCCCTCGGGCAGGCGGTAGTGCTGCTGCAGCAGCTCGAGGGCGTGGATGCCGATCCCTTCATCGCTGAGCAGGACATTGCCCACGCCCAGTACCAGGATGCTCTTCATCGCACGCCCTCCCCCATCTGCCGCCCCCGGTGCCCGCAACGGCTCACAGCGCCTTGACCCTGACGATCTCATTGCTCTCGGTGTCGACCATGTGGATCGCGCAGGCGAGGCACGGGTCGAACGAATGCACGGTACGCAACACCTCCAGCGGGCGCGCCTCGTCGGCGACCGGGTTGCCGACCAGCGACGCCTCGTAGGGACCCATCTGGTCCTTGTGGTTGCGTGGGCCGGCGTTCCAGGTGCTCGGCACCACGCACTGGTAGTTCTTGATCTTGCCGTTGTCGATCACCGCCCAGTGCGAGAGCACGCCGCGCGGCGCCTCGTGGAAGCCGAAGCCCTGGATTTCGCCCTTCGGGAACTCGGGGCGACGGTAGGTCTCGGTGTCGCCGGTGGCGATGTTCTCGACCAGCGCCGACCACTGCCGCTTGAGGCTGTCGAGCATCACCGCACAGCGCACCGCGCGCGCCGCGTGGCGGCCGAGCGTCGAGTGCAGCGCGGCCAGCGGGATCTCGGTCTTGGCAATGGCACCGGCGTTCTCGATGACGAAGCCGAGGTGCTTCTTGGTCGATTCGTCGCCGGCCGCGAACATGGTCAGCACGTTGGCCAGCGGGCCCACCTGGGCCGGCTCGTCCTTGTACGTCGGTGACTTGACCCAGGAGTACTTGCCGTCCTCCTGCCAGTCGGTGTACTTCGGGTTGGTCTCGCCCTGGAACGGGTGCAGCGGGTCGCTGCCGTTCTCGTACCAGGAGTGCTTCGACGACTCCTTGACGCTGTCGCGGAACATCGCGTCCTGGAAGCTGGCGATCTGCTCGAACTGGCCGATGTCACCGTTCGGGATGTAGCCGCCGGGCATGTCGAACTTGGTGCCCATCTCGTCCATCGGCATGTCGGGCGCAGCGAGGTAGTTGGTCACGCCCTTCCCGTGGCCGGCCCAGTCGAGGTAGAAGGCGCCGACCGCGGCGATGTCGACCAGGTAGGCCTGGGTGACGAAGTCCTCGAGCTGGTCGATCAGCGTCTTGACGTACATCAGGCGCTCCATGTTGAGCACCGACTGGCTGTCGAGGTTGATCGAGTTGGAGACGCCACCGACCGCGAGGTTCTGCACGTGTGGGGTCTTGCCGCCGAGCACCGTGACGATCTTGTTGGCGATGCGCTGGTACTCCAGCGCCTGCAGGTAGTGCGCCGCGGCGATCAGGTTGACCTCCGGCGGCAGCTTCATCGCCGGGTGGCCCCAGTAGCCGTTGGCGAAGATGCCGAGCTGGCCCGACGAGACGAAGGTCTTGAGCTTGTCCTGGACCGCCTTCATCTCCTGCGGCGAGTTGTAGCGCCAGTCGGAGAGGGTCTGCGCGAGGTTGGATGCCGCCACCGGGTCGGCCTCGAGCGCCGAGACGATGTCGACCCAGTCGAGCGCGCCGAGGTGGTAGAAGTGCACGATGTGGTCGTGGACGCCGTGGGCGCCGATGATCATGTTGCGGATGAACTGCGCGTTGACCGGGATGGCCATGTCGAGCGCGTTCTCGACCGCGCGTACCGAGGTGATCGCGTGCACCGTGGTGCACACGCCGCAGATGCGCTGGGTGTAGATCCAGGCATCGCGGGGATCGCGCCCCTCGAGGATCTTCTCGATGCCGCGCCACATCTGGCCCGAGGACCAGGCGTTGGTGACCTTGCCGCCGTCCACCTGGCAGTCGATGCGGAGGTGGCCCTCGATGCGGGTGATCGGGTCAATGGTGATTCTTGCCACGGGTAGTCTCCTGTCGAAGCAACTGTTCAGGCGGCCTGCCGGCCATGCCCCTTGAAGATCGGGAACATCTTGACGATGACGATGAAGGCCATGATCTCGAACGCGACCAGGCCGAGCGTGACCAGCAGTTCCTGGGTGGACGGGAAGTAGCTGTAGCCCGCGCCCGGCTGGAAGCCGATCAGGAAGGCGTTCATGCGCCACACCGCACCGGCGAGCAGCAGCGCCAGCGCGGCGGCGAACAGCAGCTTCGCGCGCTGCCGGTTGGCCGGGTTGAGCAGCACCACCAGCGGGAACGCGAACAGCGCCGTCTCGACCAGCAACGCCAGGCTCAGTGACCCGCTGGTGAACACCGCGCCGAGCTTGCCGGCCAGCAGCAGTTCGCCGAAGCGCACCGCGAGGAACACCGCCAGCAGGCCGACGATGATCGGCGCCATGCTCGCCAGCAGCGGCTTGTCGAGCGGGTGCTTGAGACCGAGCGCCGACAGCGAGGCCTCGAAGATCACGATCGAGAAGCCCATCGCGATCGCCGAGACCAGCGCCAGCAGCGCCATCATCTCGTTGGCCTGCCAGAGCGGGTGCACCTTGTCACCGGCGGCGATCAGCAGCGAGCCGAGCGAC
>CBDTVS010000253.1:0-3650 GCA_965364245.1 uncultured Gammaproteobacteria bacterium
CGCCTCGCAGATCAGCATAGTGCAGTCGGCAAATGACCGCCAATTGTTGAAAATACTTATATTTACGGACTTTTTTATGCCCTCGCTGCAATTGTGCAGGTCGTGTCAGTGCTTGCGGTGGCTCTCGAAGGCCATGCGGTCGAGGTAGCCGAGCAGCAGGGCCGAGAAGACGAAGGTCATGTGGATGATCACGTACCACATGAGCTTGTTGTCGGGGATCTGCTGGGCGTTCATGAAGGCGCGCAGCAGGTGGATCGACGAGATCGCGACGATCGACGCGGCGACCTTGAGCTTCAGCGTGCCGGCGTCGTACTTGCCGAGCCACTCGAGCTTGTCCGTGCCCTCATCGAAATCGATGCGCGAGACGAAGTTCTCGTAGCCGCTGAACATCACCATGATCAGCAGCGCGCCGACCAGGGTGATGTCGATCAGCGACAGCACCGTCAGCACCAGCTCGGTCTCGGCCAGCTCGAAGACGTGCGGCAGCAGGTGGAACACCTCCTGGAAGAACTTCAGACCGAGCGCGAGCAGGGCCAGCGACAGGCCGAGGTAGAGGGGCGCGAGCAGCCAGCGGCTGGCGTAAAGGGTGCGCTCGATCAGGCTTTCCAGCATCTTCGATACACGGGCGAGGTAGGGAAAAGATCATTCTAGTCCACGACCCTGACGGGACCCAGCACGCTGGGTCGCGGGGTCCGGGCTCGCTATGATGTTGCGAGCGGCCCGCCAGAGGCCGCGTCGCCATCCGAGGAGAACCGCCGATGTCGAAGCCGCCGTTCGCGCCCCTGGCATTTGCCCCGCCCGCCGTCGATGCCGAGACCCTGGCCGACGGCAGCATGGTGCTGCGCTCGCCGCTGCCGCTCGGCGATCATCCGCCGAAACTCGGTTTGCTACTCGAGCACTGGGCCCAGGCCGAGCCGCAGCGGACGTTCCTCGCCGAGCGGGCCGGCGACGGCTGGCGCGAGGTTAGTTACCGCGCGGCGCTCGACGCGGTGCGCGCGCTGGCCCAGGCTCTGCTCGCGCGCGGGCTCGGCCCGCAGCGCCCGGTGGTGATCCTCTCCGACAACGGCGTCGACAACGGGTTGCTGCAGCTCGCCGCGATGCATGTCGGCATCCCCGCGGTACCGGTCTCGCCGGCCTACTCGCTGATGTCGCAGGACCATGCGAAGCTGCGCCACATCTTCGAACTCGTGACCCCGGGGCTGGTGTTCGCGGCGGACGGCGCGCGTTTCGCCAACGCGCTCGATGCCCTCGACCTCGACGGCATCGAACTGGTGGTCAGCGCCAACCCGCCGCCCGGTCTCGCCGCGACACCCTTCGGCGACCTGCTCGCGACCCCGCCCGGAGCGGAGGTCGACGCCGCGTTCGCCAGCGTCGGCCCGGACAGCGTGGCCAAGATCCTCTTCACCTCGGGCTCGACCGGCATGCCGAAGGGGGTGATCAACACCCAGCGCATGCTCTGTTCGAATCAGCAGGCGATAGCCCAGCTCTGGCCGTTCCTCGCCGAGCGTCCACCGGTGGTGGTCGACTGGCTGCCCTGGAACCACACGTTCGGCGGCAACCACAACTTCAACATGGTGCTGCGCCACGGCGGGACTCTCTACGTCGATGGCGGCAAGCCGATGCCCGGGTTGATCGAGACCACGGTCGCGAACCTCGGCGCGGTCTCGCCGACGCTCTACTTCAACGTGCCGCGCGGTTTCGACGTGCTGCTGCCCTACCTGGAGCAGGACACGGCCCTGCGCGACCGCTTCTTCAGCAACCTCGACCTGATCTTCTACGCCGGAGCTGCGCTGCCGCAGACCCTGTGGGAGCGGCTCGAGGCGCTGTCGGTCGCCGCGCGCGGGGTGCGCGTGCCGATGGTCTCGGCCTGGGGCTCGACCGAGACCGCGCCGATGGTCACCACGGTGCACTTCCCGCTCGAGCGGGCCGGCGTGATCGGCCTGCCGGCCCCGGGCAGCGCGGTCAAGATGGTGCCGAACGGCGAGAAGCTCGAGTTGCGCGTCACCGGGCCGAACGTCACCCCGGGCTACTGGCGGCGCCCCGACCTCACCGCGCAGGCGTTCGACCAAGAGGGCTGGTACTGCATCGGTGATGCCGGGCGGCTCGAGGACCCCGCACATCCCGAGCGCGGCATCGTCTTCGACGGCCGCGTCGCCGAGGATTTCAAGCTGCTCTCCGGCACCTGGGTGCATGCCGGCGTGCTGCGCGTGACCGCGATCGCCGCTGGTGCGCCGGTGATCCAGGACGCGGTGGTCACCGGCCACGACCGCGAGACCGTCGGCCTGCTGGTGTTTCCGAACCTGGCTGGCTGCAGGTCACTGTGCCCCGAGGCCGGTGACGACGTCGAGGCGCTGCTGCGCTGCCCCGCGGTGCATACGCGACTGCGCGAGGGCTTCGACGCCTACAACGCGTCGCACGGTGCCAGCAGCCGGCGCATCGCGCGGCTGCTGCTGATGGCCGAGCCGCCGAACATCGACGCCAACGAGATCACCGACAAGGGCTACATCAACCAGGGCGCGGTGCTGGCGCGGCGCGCGGCGCTGGTCGAGCGGCTCTACGCCGCCGGGCCCGAAGACCCCGACGCGCTGATCTTCGACTAGTCGCCGTCGAACGCCGCGTCGCGCTTCTCGAGGAAGGCGCGCATCCCCTCGCGGGCGTGGGCGCTGGTCTGGGTCAGCGCCGCGGCCAGCGACTCGGTGAACAGCCCCTCGGTCATCGACATGTTCTCGATGCGCGCCAGCGCGTTGAGCATCATGTAGTTCGACGCCGGGGCGTTCGCCGCCACCAGGCGCGCCAGTTCGCACGCCTTCTGCTGCGCCGTGCCGGGCTCGACCAGGTGGTGCGAGAGCCCCAGCCGTTGCCCCTCCTCGGCACTGTAGCGGCGCCCGGTCAGCATCATCTCGCGGGTGCGGTCGGCACCGATGACCCGCGCCACGCGCACGCTGGCGCCGCCGCCGACGAAGATGCCGCGACGCCCCTCGGGCAGCTGGTAGAAGGTCGACGGATCGGCGACGCGCACATGGGCGGTCATCGCCAGCTCGAGACCGCCACCGATCACCGCGCCGTGGAGCGCGGCGACGATCGGCAGGCCGCCGAACTCCATCTGCTGGAAGGTGGCGTGCCAGTACTGCGAGTGGCGCATCACCTCGAGCGGCTCGCGCTCGCGGTGTTCGGCGAGATCCAGCCCGGCCGAGAAGTGCTCGCCACGACCGCACAGCACCACCACGCGGGTGCCCTCCGGCGGGGCGTGGAACAGCGCATTCAGGCTCTCGATCAGCGGGTCGTTGATGGCGTTGCGCTTGTCGGCGCGGTCGATGCTGACGCGCAGCAGGCCGTCGTCGAGTTCCAGCGCGAGGTGCGGCAGCGTCGGCAGGGCATCGGCCATCGGCGGCTCCTGGTGGCATCCGGGGAGTGAGCGGCGTCAGGCTATCATGCACCGGTGCGGGCCGCGACGGAGGACAGAGCATGGTCGACGAACAGGCGTTTCGCAGCGCCCTGAAGGAGCTGGACAAGGCGGAGTGTCCGTTCTCCAAGGCGTTGCTCGGCTCGCGTGCCGCCTGCAGCCGGGCGCGCCGCTACTACCTCGCCGATCGCGAGGGGCGGATCGCCGACGCGAGTCAGCGGGACCTGGTGCTGCGGCTGGCGGAGGG
>CBDTVS010000254.1:0-3642 GCA_965364245.1 uncultured Gammaproteobacteria bacterium
GATGATCCGCCTCGAGTTCTTCGCCTTCGACCCGGTGCGCCTGTTCTACGTGAACGTCGAGATGCCGGCCGGCACCTCGCTCGACAAGACGCTCGAGCGCATCGAAGCGGTCGAGCGGCGCGTGCGCGACCACGTGCGTCCGGGCGAGGTGCGCGAGATGGTCGGTTACTCCGGCCTGATGCTGACCGAGACCGAGCCGCTGATCGGCGACAACTGGGGACAGCTGTTCGTCAGCCTCAATCCGCGCACCGACGACCTGCGCAGCGTCGACGAGATGATCGCGGCGGCGCGCGAGGACGTGCTCGCGGTGCCTGGCCCGGAGAACATCTCGTTCCTGCGCATCTCGGGGGGGCCGCCGACCGCGCGGCCGATCAAGGTCAAGGTGCGCGGCGATGATTTCGCCGCGATCCGTGCCGCGGTGGTCGACCTCAAGGCGTACATGGCGACCGAACCCGCGATCTTCGACGTCGCCGACGACGACCGCGAGGGCCGGCGCGAACTGGCGCTGGCCTACGATCTCGACGCGGTGCGCCGCAGCGGCATCGACCCGGGAGAGGTCGCACGGCTGGTGCGCCTCGCCGGCGATGGCGAGGTGGTCGCGAGCCTGCAGCACCAGGGCGAGAAGGTCGAGGTGCGGGTGCGCGCGCAAGCCGACCGCAGCGGCGACGTCGACAGCGTGCTGCGCCAGTCCGTGGTGCTCGCCGACGGCGGCGAGGTGGCGCTCGGTCGGCTGCTGCAGCCGAGCTACGGCCGCGCGATGGGCAGTATCAAGCACTACAACTTCCGCCGCGCGATCACCGTCGAGGCGGACATCGACAAGCTGGCGATCGACACCCGCGAGGCGAACCGGCGCATCCAGGCGCACTGGGAGGAGATCCGCGAGCGCCACCCCGGCATCGACCTCGACTTCACCGGCGAGCTCGACGACATCCAGGAGAGCCTCGATTCCATCGCGGTGCTGTTCGTGTTCGGGGTCGGGCTGATCTACCTGATCCTCGGCACCCAGTTCCGCAGCTACTTCCAGCCGCTGATGATCCTGGTCACCGTGCCGATGGCGTTCACCGGCGTGATCCTCGGGCTGCTCATCACCGACACCCCGCTGAGCCTGTTCACGCTCTACGGCATCGTCGCGCTGTCCGGCATCGCGGTGAACTCGGCGATCGTGCTGATCAGCGCCGGCAACGCGCGGCTGCGCATGGGCATGAGCACGCTGCACGCAACGCTCTATGCCGCGCGGCGGCGCGTAATCCCGATCCTGATCACGTCGCTGACCACCGTGGCCGGCCTGTTCTCGCTGGCCACCGGGCTCGGCGGCGAGTCGCTGCTCTGGGGGCCGGTGGCGACGGCGATCGTCTGGGGCCTGGTCTTCTCGACGGTGCTGACGCTGCTGATGGTGCCGCTGTTGTTCCGGCTGTTCATGGGCTGGTCGCTGGAGCGGCGGGCGCGGCGGCATGCAGCGCGCGAGTTGGCGGGTCAGGAGTAGGTTTCGGCGGAATGTCGTACTGAAGTCCGACCCACATGGTGTAGTTGCTGAGGCGCGCCAGGTGTTGATGAATCCTGGTGCCTGACCGGAGATTGTCGGGCTGAAGCCCGACCTACACTAGTCGGGCGGGGTGCTTGTAGGTCGGGCTTCAGCCCGACAGCAACCCCCGGAACTCAGCCCACCGAGGTCTGCTCGAGCGTGGCATCGAGCAGGCCGCGCAACGCCTCCGCATCGTGGCCAAGCGCCTCGCGCAGGTGCTGCTCGGCCGCCTGCCAGAGAGGGTAGGCCGCTGCGTAGACCTGCCGTCCGGCCTGGGTCAGGCCGACGGAACGCTGGCGGCGGTCGTTGCCCCGGGCGACGATCACCCAGCCGGCGCGGACCAGCGGGCGCAGGTTGCGGGTCAGCGTGGTGCGTTCCATCTCCAGGCGCTCGGCGAGCTCCGAGATCGACAGGCCTCCGGTGTGGGCGACGTTGGCCAGCACCGAGTACTGAGTCAGGCGGACTCCCGCAGGGCGCAGTGCCCGGTCGTAGATCCGGGTCACGCGCCGTGCGGTACGCCGCAGCATGGCGCAGGTGCAGGGTGACGGCGCGTTCCTGGGCGATTGGGCGTCGTTGACATCCATCGAGAATTAAGTGTACATACACGTGTGTAGTTACACTTGATGATAGTCAGGCTGCCCGGCCGATGTCCAGCGTGGACAGCGATTCGGGCCTATCCTGATCGCTCAGTTCACCCAATTGGCCTGTCAGCGCGTCGCGCAGGTGGCCGGAGCGCGAAATGAACGACATCCTGAAGTCCGACTGGCGCACCCCGGCCCTGGTGGTCGTCGCCGGCTGCCTCGTCGCGATGCTCGGCTTCGGGCCGCGCTCCGTACTCGGCCTGTTCCTCGAGCCGATGACGCTCGAACGTGGCTGGAGCCGCGAGACCTTCGGCCTGGCGATGGCGATCCAGAACCTCTTCTGGGGTGCGGGGGTGCCGGTGGCAGGGGCGCTGGCCGACCGCTACGGCCCGACCCGGGTGCTGGTGGTCGGCGCGGTGATGTACGCCCTCGGGCTGTGGGGCATGGCGATGGCCGAGTCGAGCCTGGCGCTGCACCTGGCCGGCGGCATCCTGACCGGTCTCGGTGTCGCCTTCACCGCCTTCTCGCTGGCGCTGGCGGCGATGGCGCGGGTGGTCGGGCCGGAGAAACGGTCGCTGGTCCTGGGCCTCGGCACCGCATCGGGTTCGATGGGCCAGGTGGTCTTCTCGCCGCTGGGGCAGGTGGCCATCGCCGCGCTCGGCTGGCAGCCGGCACTGCTGCTGCTGGCGGCGTCGACGCTGCTGATTCTGCCGCTCGCGTTCGTGCTGCCGTCGTCGACCGAGGCCAAGGGCGAGGTGCACAGCGACCAGCGGCTCGGCGAGGCGCTGCGCGAGGCGCTGAGCCATCGGGGTTACGTGCTGCTGACCGTCGGTTTCTTCGTCTGCGGCTTCCACGTCGCGTTCATCACCGTGCACTTCCCGGCCTACGTGAAGGATCTCGGGCTCGGGGCGCAGGTCGGGGCGTACGCGATCGCGCTGATCGGCCTGTGCAACATCGCCGGTTCGTTCCTCTCCGGCGCGGTGGGTCAGCGCTGGAGCAAGAAGGGCGGCCTGGCGTTCATCTACTTCGCCCGTGCGATCTGCATCACCGCGCTGTTGCTGGCACCGAAGACCGAGCTGACGATCTACCTGTTCGCCGGGGCCATGGGCATCCTGTGGCTGTCGACGGTGCCGCTCACCTCGGGGATCGTCGCCCAGGTGTTCGGGGTGCGTTACATGGCGACGCTGTTCGGGGTGGTCTTTTTCAGCCACCAGCTCGGCAGCTTCCTCGGCGTCTGGCTCGGTGGGCGGCTCTACGACACCATGGGTTCCTACGACCCGGTCTGGTGGGCCGGGGTGGTGCTCGGCGTGCTCGCTGCGGTGATCCACCTGCCGATCAACGAGAAGCCGCTGGCGCGCTTGGCCCCGCTGCAGGCCAAGGCGTGAAGTGAGCGGGTACTATAGATCTAGTAATTACTTTCCAATGATTTTCTTGTCGGACTGAAGTCCGACCCACAGGCGACGTGAGCTTCGGGGCCGGGCTGCAGCCCGACATCACGATGCCGACGATGAACTGCCCATGTTGTGGGTTGCTGATCGC
>CBDTVS010000255.1:0-3637 GCA_965364245.1 uncultured Gammaproteobacteria bacterium
GCCGCAAAGCTCGACCTTCCCCTACCGCAAGGCGACCTGCGCAGCGCGAACGGCGGCACGCTCCGCTTCGTGGCGCCGGACCGCCTGGTGCATGACCCGCCCCCGGCCGACCTGGTGCTGGTCGACGAGGCCGCGGCGATCCCGGCGTCGCTGCTCGAACGCCTGGTCCGTCACGACCACAGGATCGCGTTCGCGACCACCGTGCACGGTTACGAGGGCACCGGGCGCGGCTTCGCGCTGCGTTTTCGCGCGACCCTCGAACGGCTCGCCCCCGGTTACCGCGAGATCGCCCTCCAGGCCCCGGTGCGCTGGGCCGCGGACGACCCGCTCGAGGCGTGGCTCAACGCGGCGCTGCTGCTCGACGCCGAGCCCGCACCCACCGTGACGGAAAGCACCGCGCCGCGCTGCGTGCGTCTCGATCGCGACGCCCTGCTCGCCGACGAGGCGCTGCTGCGCGAGCTGTTCGGGCTGCTGGTGCAGGCGCATTACCGCACCACGCCCGCCGACCTGCGCCAGCTGCTCGACGCCCCGGCGGTCTCGCTCCACGTCGCGTATCAGGGGATGGCTCCCGCCGGGGTGGCGGTCTGTGTCGACGAGGGTAAGCACGACGCTGACACCGCGTTCGCGGTCTGGGCCGGTCGACGCCGGCTGCGTGGCCACCTGGTCGCGCAGTCGCTGGCCGGTCACGCAGGGCTGCACGGGGCAGCGGCGCTGGGTTACCGCCGGGTGCAGCGCATCGCGGTGCACCCGGACGCAAGGCGACGTGGCATCGGGCGCGCCCTGCTCGATGCGGTCGGCAGTGCGGCACGCGACGACGGCCTCGACCTCGTCGCGACCAGTTTCGGCATGACACCGGAACTGGTCGACTTCTGGCGCGCCTGCGGTTTCGACGCGGCGCGCATCGGCCTGCGGCGAGAGGCGGCGAGCGGCGCACATGCGCTGATGATGCTACGCCCGCTGACCCCGTCCGGCGAGGCACTCGCGACGGCCGCGCGACGCCGTCTCGCCGATTCGCTCGAGCCGCTGCGTCGCGGTCCGCTAGCCGATCTCGAGGCGCCACTGGCCGAACGGATCGCCGGGATGCTGCCGCGCCGCGATAGCGACCGGCCTCCCGATGCCGACGACTGGTCCGAGGCGGCCGCGTTCGCGTTCGGTGCCCGGGCCCCGGATGCCGCGTTTGCGGCGCTGGGAAGGGTCACGCGGGTGATGCTCACCGAAGCACGCGACCCATCCACGGCGCTGCTCACGGCATTGCGCGCGCGCTTCGTCGAGGCAGCGCCATGGGCCGAGGTCGCCGGGTCGCTCGGTTGCACGGGACGCGGCGCGGCGATCGAGCACCTGCGCGAGGGGCTGGGGGAACGGCTCCGGGTGCGGGACAACGCCGCGCTCACCGCGCTGATCGCCAGGCTCGACGCTCTCTGAAGCCCTGGATTCCCGGTCGCACCACAGGGCCGCGCGGGTAGCGGCACACTGACCCATTGGCTCGTCGCCCCGACCTCACCAGAGCATGTCGAGCAGTACCTCCTTGGTCACAGGAACGATTTGGTGCTCCTTTCGACCCGCGGTATAGGTATTGTCTAAATATTTCTTGTACAGTTTGTAAATTTCTGTACAATCCTGGTCATGAGCACCTCCGAGCCCGCCTACCCGATCCGGGTCGTCGCCGAACTGACCGGCGTGACACCCGCGACCCTGCGTGCGTGGGAGCGACGCTACGGCCACCCGGCCCCACAGCGCACCGAGTCGGGCCAGCGCCTCTACAGTCAGGCAGACATCACGGCGATCCGTCGCATGCGCGAGCGGGTCGCCTCGGGCGAGCCGCCGGCCCATGCGGCACGGGCCCCCACATCCGAACCCTCCCCGCCTGCCGACGCCTGGGAGGGGCACCGGCGTCGCCTGCTCGACGCCATCGAGCGTTTCGACCCGGTGGAACTGGACCGTATCTACAGCGAGCTGCTGGCACTGTTCCGCGTCGATCAGGTCACCGAGCGGCTGCTGCGCCCAACCATCGAACGGCTCGGCGCGCGCTGGCGCGAGAGCGGCTCCGGCATCGCCGAGGAGCACTTCTTCTCGAGCTTCCTGCGCAACAAGCTCGGTGCGCGGTTGCACCACAGCTCCCCGCACCTCCCGGGCGCACGGCTGGTGACCGCCTGCCTGCCCGGCGAGCAACACGAGCTCGGCGTGCTGCTGTTCAGCCTCGCGGCGAGCGGTCTCGGCTACCGGCTGCTGCACGTGGGCGCGAACCTGCCGGTAGACCAGGCCGGCCGCGTGGTGCGCAAGACCGGCGCCGAAGGCCTGCTGCTCTCCGGCACCACGGTCGAACTCGACGCTGCGATGCTGGCCGAACTCGCCGAACTGCCCGAGCGCCTCGGCGTGCCGGTCGCGGTCGGCGGCCAGCTCGCCGAACGTGAGCGGACTCGCCTGGAGGCGGCCGGCCTGGTCGCGCTCGGCACGGAACTCACGCTGGCGCTCGACGCGCTGGCCAGGCTGATTCCACCTCATGGGAGCTCCCGATGAACACCACCCTGGTCTGGTACCGGCGCGATCTACGTATTGCCGACCACCCGGCCCTCGCCTGGGCCTCCGGCGAGGGCCGCCGCGCGGTGCCTGTCTACGTGCATGCCCCCGAGGAGGAGGCGCCGTGGGCGCCGGGTGGCGCGAGCCGCTGGTGGCTGCACCGCAGCCTGGCCAAGCTGGCCCATGAGCTCGAGTCGCTCGGTCTGGGGCTGACCCACCTCGCCGGCGGCTCGGCCACGGAACTCGCCCGCGCGGCGCGCGCGGCCGGCGCGACCAGCATCGCCTGGGTCCGGGCACTGGAGCCGCACCTCGCCGCTCGCGACGAGAGCGTCGCCGCGGCATTGCGCGACGCGGGCCTGGAGGTGGCGCTGTTCGACGGCGGGCTGCTGCATGCGCCGGATCGGCTGGTCAAGGACGACGGCACCGCCTACCGCGTCTACACCCCGTTCGCCAAGCGCCTGCGCCGACAGCTCACGGAGGCGGCGATGCCACTCGCGGCGCCATCCGAGCAAGAACGGACCGACCCGCTGGAGATCGATGTCGGACTCGACGCCCTCGGCCTGCTCGACGATGTCCCCTGGCACGCCAAGCTCGACCACCACTGGCAGCCGGGCGAGGCCGGGGCGTGGGATCACCTTGAGGCGTTCCTCGAGACCTCGGTCGCCGGCTACGACCACCGGCGCGACCAGCCCGGCGTCACCGGCACCAGCCGCCTCTCGCCGCACCTCCACTTCGGTGAGATCACCCCGGCGCAGGTGCTGGCCCGGCTGACGCCGCACCTCGACGGGGCGCCCGGCACGGCGAAGGGCGCCGAGCGTTTCCTCTCCGAGCTGCTGTGGCGGGAGTTCGCGCACCATGTGCTCTGGCACTTCCCAGACAGCCCGAACCGCTCGCTCAACGTGCGCTTCGAACAGGGCTTCTGGCGCAACGACGACCGGCTGCTGGAGCTCTGGCAGCGCGGGCGGACCGGCATCGCGCTGGTCGACGCCGGAATGCGCGAACTGTGGGCAACGGGTTGGATGCACAACCGGGTGCGCATGGTGGCCGCGTCGTTCCTGACCAAGCAGCTCGGCCTCGACTGGCGCCTCGGCGCGGCCTGGTTCTGGGACACCCTGGTCGA
>CBDTVS010000256.1:0-3630 GCA_965364245.1 uncultured Gammaproteobacteria bacterium
TTCCCAACCGCCAGCGCCAGCCAGCCGCCGAGCAGGGCCACCGCGGCGAGCCCGGCGAGCAGGAAGAAGGGGCGGAAGCCGAGCGCGAGGGGCGCCCAGGGCGGGGCGGACGGTGATGGAATGGTCATGGCGCCGACTCTAGGCGTCGGCCACACCAGTGCCTTGACGGCCATCAAGCCGGTGCGGGCGGTTCGGGGGCTATTCGGGAGTCGGCTGCCAGGCCGCGGCGAGCCGTTCGGCCTCGCGCACCTGGAATGCGGCGAGTCGATCGCGCAGGTAGTCGCGGTGTCGCAGCGCCTCGGCATCACCTTGTGCCGCGGCGATCAGCGCCCACTTCAGGGCCTCGACGAGATGTTGCGCGGTGCCCTCGCCGTTGTAGTAGAGCACCGCGAGCGCACGCTGTGCCGAAATTTCTCCTTGTTCGGCGGCGCGCCTGAACCAGGCGAAGGCCGCGACAGGGTCGCGCGCGGTCCCTTCGCCACGGTAGAGCGCGCCGCCCAGCATGGCCTGGGCCGCGGGGTCGCCGTCCCGGGCGGCCGCGCGCAGCGTGTCGAGTTCCTGCGCATGCGCGACCGGCAGGGCGAGCAGAAAGGCCAGCAACACGGTCGCGATCGCGTTACGCGGTGGAATCATCCGAGTCGATGGGTTGCGCGGTCGTGGCGAGGGGCGCACGCCAGCCGCGGCTCAGGCCAAGCGGGATTCGCCGAAACGCATCGGCCGCTCGACGACCGGTTCGGGAAGGGTGTAGCTCGCGTGGCAGTGGCTGCAGTGCCAGCGGGTGACGAGCAGGTCATCGCGCAGGTCGAGGTGAGGAACCAGGGGGCGATCGACGTGGTCGAGGTTGGCGCAGAGCGGGCAGTAGTGGGCGGTCGCGTCGTCATCGCCGGGGCTGTAGTGAGACATCAGGTGCGTGGCCATGTCGACCTCCTGGCGCCGGTTCGGCGTGCCGGCTTGCGAAGCCGTCTATGCTTCAAACTACGCCTGCCAACCGCCCATGGCAATGCGGAAGATCACGTAATTTTCCAACCCCGTCGCAGCGAGACGACCCCAGTTGCAACAATATCTTACAGCGATACATGAGGTATGAAGGAGAAGGTCATGAGCAACCATGTCTACAAGAAAATCGAGCTGGTCGGCTCCTCGCCGGAGAGCATCGAGGCTGCCATCGAGAATGCGCTGACACGCGCCGCGAAGACGGTGCACAACATGCGCTGGTTCGAGGTCGCGGAGACCCGCGGGCACATCGAGGAGGGCCGGGTGGCGCACTACCAGGTGACGCTCCGGGTCGGTTTCACGCTCGACGACTGACCCGCCTCGGGCCGCGCTGCGGCTGCTAAGCTAGCCGGCAGCCAACCGACCCGGAGTGCAGTATGCGCGGCGTTCTCCTCGATCTCGACACCCTCGGCGACGACCTCGATCTCGGCAGGCTCGAGGCGAGCCTCGACGCATGGCAGCTGCATCCGGTCACCACGCCCGACGAGGTGGCCGCGCGCATCGCGGGTGCCGAGGTGGTGGTCAGCAACAAGGTGGTGCTCGACGCCGCGACCGTCGCCGCCGCCGACCGGCTGCGTTTCATCGCCGTCGCCGCGACCGGCACCAACAACGTCGACCTCGACGCGGCCCGTGCGGCCGGCGTCACGGTGAGCAACGTGACCGCCTACGGCACGCCGTCGGTGGCGCAGCACGTGTTCACGCTGCTGCTGACCCTGACCACGCGGCTGCTCGACTACCGCGCCGCGGTCATCGACGGGCGCTGGGCGGCGAGTCCGCACTTCTGCCTGCTCGACTACCCGATCCGCGAACTCGCGGGCAAGACGCTCGGCATCGTCGGCTACGGTGAGCTGGGGCAGGGCGTGGCCCGGCTCGCGGAGGCCTTCGGCATGACTGTGCTGGTCGCGCAGCGCCCGGGTGGTCCGGCGCAGGCGGGGCGCGTCCCGCTCGACGAGCTGTTGCCGCAGGTCGACGTGCTGACGCTGCACTGCCCGCTGAACGAGGCGACGCAGAACCTGATCGGGGCGCAGGAGCTCGCGGCGATGCGTGACGATGCGGTGCTGATCAACACCGCCCGCGGCGGCATCGTCGACGAGGCGGCGCTTGCCGCGGCGCTGCGCACCGGGACCCTCGGCGGGGCCGGCTTCGACGTGTTGACCGTGGAGCCGCCGGTCGACGGCAACCCGTTGCTCGAGAGCGACATCCCGAACCTGATCGTCACGCCGCACATCGCGTGGGCCGCGCGCGAATCGCGCCAGCGGCTGATCGACCAGGTGGCCGAGAACATCGAGCGCTTCCGCGCCGGCGACCCGCGCAACCGGGTGGCCTGATCCGGGGCCGGTTCGGCGGTTGCCGCGTGCCTGCAGGAGCGTCGCCCGCGGCGCGTTGAGGTTTACCTCGCGCAAAGAGAAAGGGCGGCCGGTGGCCGCCCTTCCGCTCAGCGTGTGATCGGCGCGTCCGTCAGGCCTGCGCCATCTGCAGGTGGATGCGCGGACTGCCCGCCATCACCTTGAGCCGCTCGAGGTCGTGCAGCTTGACGTACTTGCGCTGCACGGTCAGCAGGCCGTCTGCATCGAAGCGGGTGAACATGCGGCTGACGGTCTCGACCGCGAGGCCGAGGTAGTTGCCGATGTCGTTGCGCGACATGCTGAGGTAGAACTCGGTCGACGAGAAGCCGCGGCGCTGGAAGCGTGTCGAGAGACTCAGCAGCAGCGCGGCGAGACGCTCCTCTGCGCTCTTGCGGCTGAGCAGCATGGTCAGGGTTTGGTAGTGGAGCACCTTCTGGCTGAGCAGCCGGATCAGCTCGTCCTTCAGCCCCGGCAGGCTCTCGGTCAGGATGTCGATGCGCTCGAACGGAATCTCGCAGACGCTGCTGGTCTCGAGCGCCACCGCAGAGCCCGGCATGTCCTCGGCGCAGATCCCGGCCAGGCCGAGCAGTTCGCCCGGCAGGTGGAAGCCGGTGACCTGTTCGCTGCCGTCATCGGAATTGACGTAGGTCTTGATCGAGCCGGAGCGCACGCAGTAGATCGACGTGAACGGGTCGCCGGCGCGGTAGAGATGCTCGCCGCGCGAGGCCACGCGACGCTTCTTGATCGCGCCTTCGAGCAGGGCCATGGTGTTGGCGTCCGCGCCCGGTGGGGTGCAGATGCCGTACATGGAACAGTTGCGGCAGCTGACGGCCGCCTCCGAAAGCTTGATCACGTTGTTCTTGCTGGGCTGGCTCATGGGCTCTCCAGGGAGAATGTCACACGGCACCGCGTGGCGCCAGGTCAACCCCCCATAAGTGACTTACGTCATATTACTAGCTTACTACCTACCATTTCAATCAGGAATTATCCGGCGCCCGTTTTGCCAGTCGCCAGGGCGATTCGGGTAGAATCCGGGCCCACCTCGAATGCCTCCCAGCCCAGCAGAACCGGTGCAGATCGAACTCAACGGCCAGCCGCGCGAGATTCCCGACGACACCGACGTCGCCGGGCTGCTGCTGTTGCTCCAGATGGGCGAACGGCGGGTCGCGGTCGAGGTCAACCGTGAGATCGTGCCGCGCGGTGCGCATTCCGGTCATCGCCTGCGGGCCGGTGACCGCGTCGAGGTCGTCCAGGCGATCGGCGGCGGCGCGCTGTAATCCGACAGCGACCA
>CBDTVS010000257.1:0-3628 GCA_965364245.1 uncultured Gammaproteobacteria bacterium
GCCGCGCTGCTCGCCGCGCGCGACCTCGACGTACCGGTCGAGACCATGCTCTGTTTCGGCTCCTGCAGCCAGGGCCCGAACATCCGGCTCGCACCGGGCGGTGCCTTCTTCCACGGCGTCACCGAGGACGACCTGCCGGTGCTGGTCGCGCAGGTCGCCGAGACGGTCGCCGCCGGTCCCCCGGGTGCGTGCTAGATTTGGCACCGCCCCGCCCTTCCCGGAGATCCCGTCATGCGCTTCATCCGCTTCATCGACCCCTCGGGGGCCATGCACTACGGCCTGCGCCAGGCCGACGACCGCGCCGAGCTGCTCGCCGGCGATCCCTACACCGGCCTGACGCCGACCGGGGAGCACGCCACCGTCGCGACCCTGCTGGCGCCGGTGCAGCCGGTCAACATCTTCGGCATCGGCCTCAACTACAAGGCCCACGCGCACGAGACCGGGGCGGACGTGCCGACCAGCCCGGTGGTGTTCATGAAGCCGAGTACCGCGCTGAACCACCCCGGCGCACCGATCGTGCTGCCGGCCGCCTGTGAGCACGGGCCCGAGGTCGACTTCGAGGCCGAGCTCGGCGTGGTGATCGGCCGCACAGCGCGTGACGTCAGCGAGGCCGACGCCCTCGATTACGTGCTCGGCTACGCCTGTGCCAACGACGTCTCGGCGCGTCGCTGGCAGAAGCACGGCGGCGGCGGCCAGTGGGTGCGCGGCAAGAGCTTCGACAGCTTCTGCCCGCTCGGCCCGGAACTGGTCACCGCCGACGAGGTGCCCGACCCGCAGGCGCTGACGGTGCGCAGCATCCTCAACGGCACCGTCATGCAGGAGCAGGGCAGCGAGGACATGCTGTTCCCGGTGCGCCGCCTGGTCGCCGAGCTGAGCCGCGACCTGACGCTGCTGCCCGGCACGCTGATCCTCACCGGCACCCCCGAGGGGGTCGGCTTCGCGCGCAACCCACCGGTGTTCCTCGCCGCCGGGGACGAGATCGTCGTCGAGATCGACGGCATCGGCCGGCTGGTCAACCGGGTCGTCGCCGCCGGCGAGGCGTGAAAGCAAAATACGTATTCCTACGAATTTTATAAATAACTTATATGCAGTAGCTTTAACCACGAGGGAGGAAAGCGCCGGCAACCGCAAGGGCAAGGATCGCAAGCCGGCGGCAGGTCGAGGGAACGACCTGCCATGGATGGCCCTCCCTCTGTTACATGGCCATGTGACGCGGTCTGAAGGCAAGCGCAGGAAGCGCTTCCGGAAGCCTCCCAAATACCCCTGGTGACCCCGCACTCCCCTGCGGGGTTTTTTTTGGCCCCGAAATTGGCGAGCCCACCACCCACCTCCCGGCCTGTTTCCAATTGATTCAGGCCGCTTTTCCTGATGTTGCAATGCGGTTAATCTGCTCTTTTGTCGTTGCGCGCCAAGCCGCGGCGACCAGAGCGAAAGCAGAACCGAACATGAGCAACGATCGCGTCACCATCTACGACGTCACCCTGCGCGACGGCGCGCAGACCGAGGGCATCGACTTCACCAGCGCCGACAAGCTGGTGATCGCGAAGGAGCTCGACCAGCTCGGCATCGACTACATCGAGGGCGGCTGGCCGGGCGCCAACCCGACCGACGACGCCTTCTTCGCCGAAGCCCCGGCGCTGCACCGCGCGCGGCTCACCGCGTTCGGCATGACCCGCCGCCCCGCCGCCGCGGTCGCGGAGGACGCGGGACTGGCCAAGCTGCTCGGGGCCAACACCCGCGCCATCACCATCGTCGGCAAGACCTGGGACTTCCACGTCGACGTCGCGCTCGGCATCGCCCGCGACGAGAACCTGGCGATGATCGACGAGAGCGTGCGTTACCTCGACTCGAAGGTCGACGAGGTGCTGTTCGACGCCGAGCACTTCTTCGACGGCTACAAGTCCGACCCCGGCTTCGCACTGGCCTGCGTCGAGAAGGCCTACGCGGCCGGCGCGCGCTGGATCGTGCTGTGCGACACCAACGGCGGCACGCTGCCCAAGGAGGTCGAGCGCATCGTCGGCGAGGTGGCCGGGACGATCCCCGGCAGCCACCTCGCGATCCACTGCCACGACGACACCGGCAACGCGGTCGCCAACAGCCTGCTCGCGATCGAGGCCGGCGCGCGCCAGGTGCAGGGCTCGCTGAACGGTCTCGGCGAGCGCTGCGGCAACGCCAACCTGGTGTCGATCATCCCGTCGCTGATCCTCAAGATGGGCTACACCACCGGCACCACGGCCAACGACCTGACCCGCCTGACCCACGTCTCGCGGCTGCTCGACGAGCGCCTGAACCGCTTTCCAGAACGCAATGCCGCCTATGTCGGCGAGTCGGCCTTCAGCCACAAGGGCGGGCTGCACGTCTCGGCGGTCGAGAAGGACCCGCGCTGCTACGAGCACATCGTGCCGGACCTGGTCGGCAACCGCCGCCACATCGTCGTCTCCGACCAGGCCGGACGCTCGAACATCCTCGCCCGGTTGCGTGAGATCGGCCTCGAGGTGAACTCCGGCGATCCGGAGATCGGCGGCCTGGTCGACCTGGTCAAGGAACGCGAGTACGACGGCTACGCCTACGACGGCGCCGAGGCGAGCTTCGAGCTGCTGGCCCGCCGCGCGCTCGGCGAGGTGCCGGAGTACTTCCGCCTCGACAGCTTCCGGGTCTTCGACGAGCGGCGCTGGAACGCCACCGGCGAGCTGGTCACGCTCTCCGAGGCGACGGTCAAGCTCGAGGTCGGCGAGGAGCGCACGATGGCGGTCGCCGAGGGCAACGGCCCGGTCAACGCCCTCGACACGGCGCTGCGCAAGGTGCTGATCCCGCACTACCCGCAACTCGCGAACCTGCGCCTGGTCGACTACAAGGTGCGCATCCTGACGCCCAACCAGGGCACCGGCGCGGTGACCCGGGTCATGATCGAGAGCTCCGACGGCCACACCGAGCACTGGAACACCGTCGGGGTGTCGTCCAACGTCATCGACGCCTCGTTCAACGCCCTCAACGACAGCATCACCTACATGCTGCTGCGCGACGCCACCGAGCCCCACCACCTGGTCGCGCCGCGCGCCGCCGACGCCGCCACCGCCTGAGGAACGACCGATGGAAATGGCCCACGGCGGCGGTGACCGCGCTTTCCTGCCCCTGAACATCGCCGTGCTGACGGTCTCCGACAGCCGCACCGAGGCCGACGACAAGTCGGGCAAGGCGCTGGTCGAGCGCCTGAGCGCGGCCGGCCACGCGCTGGCCGAGAAGGCGATCGTGCGGGACGACCGCTACGCGATCCGCGCCATCGTCTCGCGCTGGATCGCCGACCCCGAGGCGCAGGTGGTCATCACCACCGGCGGCACCGGGCTGACCGGGCGCGACGGCACCCCCGAGGCGATCGAGCCGCTGTTCGACAAGACCATCGACGGCTTCGGCGAACTGTTCCGCAGCCTCTCGTACCAGGACATCGGCACCTCGACGCTGCAGTCGCGCGCCGTCGCCGGCGTCGCCAACGGCACCATCGTGTTCAGCCTGCCCGGCTCGTCCGGCGCCTGCCGCGACGGCTGGGACAAGCTGATCGTCCACCAGCTCGACGCGCGCACCCGCCCCTGCAACCTGGTCGAGATCATGCCGCGCTTCCTGGAGCGCTGAG
>CBDTVS010000258.1:0-3615 GCA_965364245.1 uncultured Gammaproteobacteria bacterium
GGCCAGCCACAGCCGGTCCGCGATCAGCCGCTCGGCGACCTGGCGTGCGAGGGTCCGGTGTTCGTCCATCGTCGGCCAGCCTAGGCGGCGCGGTGGCGCCGGGCAAGCCCGGCTGGCCGCTCGCGGGACCCCTTCGCTACACTGCCGCGATGTCCAGCCCAGCCAAGTCCGCCGACGCCAGCCACACGCCGATGATGCGGCAGTACCTGGCGATCAAGGCCGAGCATCCCGATATCCTGCTGTTCTACCGGATGGGGGACTTCTACGAGCTCTTCTACGACGACGCCCGGCGCGCCGCGGAGCTGCTCGACATCACGCTGACCGCACGCGGCAAGTCGGCCGGCACCCCGATCCCGATGGCCGGCGTGCCGGTGCACGCCGTCGACGGCTACCTCGCGAAGCTGGTGCGGCTCGGCGAATCGGTAGCGATCTGTGAGCAGGTCGGTGATCCGGCCGCCAGCAAGGGCCCGGTGGCGCGCGAGGTGGTGCGCGTGGTCACGCCGGGCACGCTGACCGAGGAGGCGTTGCTCGACGATCGGCGCGACAACCTGATCGTGGCGCTGTTCGGGCACGACGATCGCTACGGCATCTCCGCGCTGGATCTCAGCAGCGGTCGTTTCACGCTGCTCGAGGTGGACGACGCCGACGCGCTGCGCGGCGAGCTGGCGCGCCTGGAGCCGGCGGAGCTGCTGGTGCCGGACAACGACGCGCCACTGCCCGTGGGACTGTCCGACGCGGCGCGACGCCGCCTGCCGCCCTGGCACTTCGACCCCGCCGCCGCACACCGTGCGCTGTGTACCCAGTTCGGAACGCGCGATCTCGCGGGCTTCGGTTGCGAGGGCCTGGATCTCGCGATCGGTGCAGCCGGCGGCCTGCTGCAGTACGTGCGCGACACCCAGCGCGGCGCGTTGCCGCACCTGCGCGGTCTCGCGGTCGAGCAGCACGACGACGCGCTGGTGCTCGACGCCGCGAGCCGGCGCAACCTCGAGATCGACCGCAATCTGGGCGGGCGCGACCAGCAGACCCTGGTCGGCGTGTTCGACCGCACCGTGACCAGCATGGGTGGGCGCTGCCTGCGCCGCTGGCTGCAGCGCCCGTTGCGCGACCACGCCGCGCTGGGCATGCGTCACGCGGCGATCGCGGCCCTGCTCGAGAACGGCGCCCACGCCGGCCTGCGCGAGGTGTTGCGCGGTACCGCCGACGTCGAGCGAATCCTCAGCCGCGTCGCGCTGCGCAGCGCCCGGCCGCGCGACCTGGTCGGCCTGCGCGACGCCCTCGGTCGCCTGCCGGCCCTGCACGAGGGGCTCGGCGACCTCGAGGCGACGCTGCTCGACGCCATCGCCGGGGCGCTGGTCGAGCAGCCGACGCTCTACGGGCTGCTGGTGCGGGCGCTGATCGAACAGCCGCCGACGGTGCTGCGCGACGGTGGCGTCATCGCCGAGGGCTACGACGCCGAGCTCGACGAGCTGCGTGGGCTCAGCCGCAACGCCGACGGCTACCTGGCCGAACTGGAGCTGCGCGAGCGCGAACGGACCGGTGTCGCGACGCTCAAGGTCAGCTACAACCGGGTGCACGGTTACTACATCGAGCTCGGTCGCAGCCATGCCGACAAGGTGCCGGCCGACTACCAGCGGCGCCAGACGCTGAAGAACGCCGAACGCTACATCACGCCTGAGCTGAAGGGTTTCGAGGATCGCGTGCTGAGCGCCCGTGAACGGGCCCTGGCGCGCGAGAAACAGCTCTACGAGGAACTGCTCGATGCCGTTGCGGCGCAGCTCGGGCCGCTGCAGGTCGGTGCCGCGGCCCTCGCCGAGCTCGACGTCCTCGCGACGCTCGCCGAGCGTGCCGAGGCGCTCGAGCTGTGCCGTCCCGAACTGGTCGCGACGCCCGGTCTGCGCATCGTCGGTGGTCGTCATCCGGTCGTCGAGGCGGTGCAGGACGAACCGTTCGTCGCCAACGACCTCGAGCTCGGTGACGCGCGACGCATGCTGGTGATCACCGGGCCGAACATGGGCGGCAAGTCGACCTACATGCGCCAGGTGGCGCTGATCGCGCTGCTCGCCCACGCCGGCAGCTACGTACCCGCCGAGCGTGCCGAGATCGGGCCGCTGGATCGCATCTTCACCCGCATCGGCGCCTCCGACGACCTCGCCGGCGGCCGCTCCACCTTCATGGTCGAGATGACCGAGACCGCCAACATCCTCAACAACGCCACCGACCGCTCGCTGGTGCTGATGGACGAGGTCGGGCGCGGCACCAGCACCTTCGACGGCCTGTCGCTGGCCTGGGCGAGCGCCGAGCGGCTGGCGCGCGACGTGCGCGCCTTCACGCTGTTCGCCACCCACTATTTCGAGCTCACCGCGCTGGCCGAGGAGATCGACGCGGTCGCCAACGTGCACCTCGACGCGGTCGAGCACGGTGAGCGGATCGTGTTCCTGCACGCGGTGCGCGAGGGTCCGGCCAACCAGAGTTACGGCCTGCAGGTGGCGGCGCTGGCCGGGGTGCCGCGCAGCGTCATCGACGCCGCGCGCCGGCGCCTGGCGGAGCTGGAGACGCGCAGCCACGCCGAGGTGTTGGCCGAGCAGTCCGGCGAAGCTCAGCAGATGGGCCTGTTCGAAGCCCGGGACGAGCGCCTGTTGCAGGCGGTGCGCGCGCTCGATCCCGATGCGCTGAGCCCGCGCGAGGCGCTCGATGCGCTCTACGAGATCAGGCGGCTGGCCGAGGAGTCCTGAAGGCGTCGCACGGTGAGGTGGTTTGCAGGTGGCTGAATCCTGCTCTGTCGCCAGGGAACCATCGCGCCGCGGACGACGCTCCTGCAGAGCAGGTTCGGGCAATGCTGGAGCAGCCCTTAGGCCGCAATTCTCCGGGCTTTGTTGGGAAAAAAACGGGCGACCCGAAGGTCGCCCGTGTTCGCCTGGCCTCCCATTGACGGTCACCTTACGCGTCCTTGCGGTCGGTGCCCGGGATCGCATCCCGGCGAATCCGGCGGCTTCCTGCCGCCCCACCGCACCCTCCCTGGTGCGGCCCCGCCCTCCCTGGCGGTCCCGGCGTGGCTCCGGGGCGCTGAATGTGGCCCGCCCCCGGCGGCCATGCAATGCTGATAAATCGCATCGTCAGCGCTATGTGTGTCTCATGGTTGGCTTAAAATATTTTAATAAATTCAATAACTAGAATCTTTTATTCATCCATGGGCGGCGTGCTTCGGGGCGTCTTTGTGGTAAAGCCTCCGACAGCAAATTCAGCCAGGGCTTACACCGCCTGTGGCGCAAACCATGACACGGTCAGCCGCGCGGATGGTGCGCGGCGTGCAGCTGCTTGAGGCGCTCGCGCGCGACGTGGGTGTAGATCTGGGTCGTCGAGAGGTCGCTGTGGCCGAGCAGCAGCTGCACCACGCGCAGGTCGGCACCGTGGTTGAGCAGGTGGGTCGCGAAGGCGTGGCGCAGGGTATGGGGCGACAGCGGCTGCGTGATTCCGGCCCGCTGTGCGTGGCGACGGATCAGGTGCCAGAACGCCTGGCGTGTCAGCGGCCCACCACGCGCGGTCAGGAACAGGTGCGGGTCGGCGTGGCCGCGGTTGAGGTCGGCGCGCGCCTCGCCCAGGTAGCGTTCGAGCCAG
>CBDTVS010000259.1:0-3597 GCA_965364245.1 uncultured Gammaproteobacteria bacterium
CGATTTGCCGGCGTAGTGGTAGCCGTCGGCGGTGAACAGGACCTTCGGCTCGATCTGGCCAAAGCGATCGAGCACGCCCTGGATGCCGAAATCGGGTGAGCAGGAGGACCAGGTCGCGCCGAGGCTCGCGGTGGCGAGCATCGCGACGACCGTCTGCGGGTGATTGGGCAGGAACCCCGCGACGCGGTCGCCCGGGCCGACCCCGGCCGCGCGCAGGCCCGCGGCGACCCCGGCCACGGCGCGGTACAGCCCGCCGTAGGTCAGGGTCATGCGCGTGCCGTCCTCGCCGCGGAACACCAGCGCCGGGCGCTCGTCGCGGTAACGCAGCAGGTTCTCGGCGAAGTTCAGGCGGGCGCCCGGGTACCATCGTGCACCCGGCATGGCGTCGCCGTTTTCGAGGACGGCGTCGCCCTTGGCGCCGATCACGCCGCAGAAATCCCACAGCGTGTCCCAGAACGCGGGGCGCTCGTCGACCGACCATTGCCAGAGGGTTTCGTAGCCGTCGAACGCGCGTCCGGCACGCTCGCCGGCAGCGCGCATGAAGCGGGTCAGGTTCGCCGCGGCCACGCGCTCGGACGACGGCGTCCAGAGGGGTTGCGGATCACTCACCGGATCGCTCACCGGCTCACTCCCCTTCGCTGTCGAGCACCAGCAGCGCGTCGCCGTCGTCGACCTGTTCGCCGACCGTGAAGCGCACCTCGCTGACGGTTCCCGCGGCCGGCGCGACGATGGTGTGCTCCATCTTCATCGCCTCGAGCACCAGCAGCGGGGCGCCGCGCTCGACGCGCTCGCCCACCGCGACGTGCACCGCGACGATCTTGCCGGGCATCGGTGCGGTCAGCCCACCGCCCGCGACCTCCTCGTCGGCCGCCGCCGCGGCCGGATCGTGCAGTTGCAGGTGGTGGCGCTGGCCACGGTAGAAGAGTGTCAGGTCGTCGTCGGCACGCACCACCGTCAGCGTCAGCCGGGTGCCGTCGAGGGTCGCGACGAGATCACCCGCGGCATCGATCGTGCCGTCGGCGACGATCGAGCAGGCCGGCGTGTCGATGACGAAATGATCCGGTCGGTAGTGGACCGTGACCTGGTGCTCGATGCCGTCGACGCGGAACAGCAGCGGCTGGTGGTTGTCCTCGTTGAGGCGCCAACCGCTGGTCTGGTGCCAGGGCGATTGGGGGTCACCGCTGGCCGCGGCCATCTGTGCCGCCTCGGCCCGGCGGCGCAACAGCACGTCGAGGCTGGCCAGCGCCAGCACCGCGTCGGTGACGGGGGCGTCGGGGGCCACCAGGTCGTCGCGATGGCGATCGATGAAGCCGGTGTCGACGTCACCCGCCACGTAGCGCGGATGGGCGGCAACGGTGGCGAGGAAGTCGAGGTTGGTGGTCACCCCGACCACCTGGGTCGCGCGCAGCGCGGCCTGCAGGCGGCGCAGCGCGGCATCGCGGTCGCGATCCCAGACCACCAGCTTGGCGATCATCGGATCGTAGTGGATCGACACCGCGTCGCCCTCGCGTACGCCGGTGTCGATGCGCACGTGCGGCCCCGGGTCGGGGAAGCGCAGGTGCGCCAGGTGGCCGGTGGCCGGCAGGAAGTCGCGCGCCGGATCCTCGGCGTAGATGCGCGCCTCGAAGGCGTGGCCGTTGAGACGCAACTGCTCCTGCGCCTGCGGCAGTGGCTCACCGGCCGCGACGCGCAGCTGCCACTCGACCAGGTCCTGGCCGGTGACCAGCTCGGTGACCGGGTGCTCGACCTGCAACCGGGTGTTCATCTCCATGAAGAAGAAGGTGCCCTCGGCATCGACGATGAATTCGACCGTGCCGGCGCCGACGTAGCCGATCGCGCGCGCCGCGTCGACCGCGGCCCGGCCCATCGCCTCGCGGCGGTCGGCGTCGAGCCCGGGAGCCGGCGCCTCCTCGAGCACCTTCTGGTGGCGGCGCTGCAGCGAGCAGTCGCGCTCGAACAGGTGCACCACCTCACCGTGGCCGTCGGCGAACACCTGGATCTCGACGTGGCGCGGCTTGACCAGGTACTTCTCGACCAGCATCGCGGTATCGCCGAACGCGGCCTCGGATTCGCGGCGCGCCGCGGCCAGCGCGGCGGCGAAATCCTTCGCCCGTTCGACCACGCGCATGCCCTTGCCGCCACCACCGGCCGAGGCCTTGAGCAGCACCGGGTAGCCGATGCGCTCGGCCTCTGCGGCGAGCAGACCGTCGTCCTGGTCGTCACCGTGGTAGCCGGGGACCAGCGGCACACCGGCCTGCTCCATGATCTGCTTGGCCGCGCTCTTCGAACCCATCGCGCGGATCGCCTCGACCGGCGGGCCGATGAACACCAGTCCCGCGGCAGCGCACGCCTCGGCGAAACCGGCGTTCTCGGACAGGAAACCATAGCCCGGGTGGATCGCCTGGGCGCCGGTCTGCCGCGCCGCCTCGACGATCTTTTCAGCGCGCAAGTAGCTGTCGCGCGCCGGCGCCGGGCCGATCGCGACCGCCTCGTCGGCCAGCGCCACATGGCGCGCCGCGGCGTCGGCCTCGGAGTAGACGGCCACCGTGCGCACGCCGAGGCGCTGCGCGGTCTTGATGACGCGGCAGGCGATTTCACCGCGGTTGGCGATCAGGATCTTGTCGAACATCGCCATTACATCCTGAAGATGCCGAACTTCGTCGGTTCGACCGGGGCGTTGAGTGCCGCGGACAGCCCCAGGCCGAGCACGGTGCGCGTGTCGGCCGGGTCGATGATGCCGTCGTCCCAGAGCCGGGCGCTGGCGTAGTAGGGATGGCCCTGGGTCTCGTACTGGTCACGGATCGGCGCCTTGAACGCCTCCTCCTCGTCGGCCGGCCAGTTCTCCCCACGCGCCTCCATGGCGTCGCGCCTGACCTGCGCCAGCACGTTGGCCGCCTGGTCGCCGCCCATCACCGAGATCCGCGCATTGGGCCACATCCACAGGAACCGCGGGCTGTAGGCGCGACCGCACATGCCGTAGTTGCCGGCGCCAAAACTGCCGCCGAGGATCAGCGTGAACTTGGGCACCCGGGTGCTGGCCACCGCGGTGACCATTTTCGCCCCGTCCTTGGCGATACCGCCCGCTTCGTACTTCGACCCGACCATGAAGCCGGTGACGTTCTGCAGGAAGATCAGCGGGATGCCGCGCTGGCTGCAGAGCTCGATGAAATGGGCGCCCTTCTGCGCCGACTCGGAGAACAGGATGCCGTTGTTGGCGACGATGCCGACCGGGTAGCCGTAGAGGTGCGCGAAGCCGCAGACCAGGGTGGTGCCGTAGAGCTGCTTGAACTCGTCGAACTCCGAGCCGTCGACCACCCGCGCGATCACCTCGCGCACGTCGTAGGGCTTGCGGATGTCGTCGGGGATCAGGCCGTAGAGCTCCTCGGCCGGGTACAGTGGTTCACGTGATTTGCGAACTTTTACATTTAACTGTTTATTTATATTGAGATTTGAAACGATCTTCCGCGCAATACCCAGGGCGTGGGCGTCGTTCAGTGCGTAGTGGTCGGTGACCCCCGACGTGCGCGAGTGAACGTCGGCGCCGCCGAGGTCCTCGGCGGTGACCACCTCGCCGGTGGCCGCTTTCACTAGCGGCGG
>CBDTVS010000260.1:0-3593 GCA_965364245.1 uncultured Gammaproteobacteria bacterium
GGCGGTGTCGAGAAAGGTTGCCGGCAGCTGCACTACGTCGGGTCCGCGCGCCCAGCGCCCCAGCGCCTCGAGCGCCACCGGGGCGTCGTTCGCGAGGTCGATCGCGGGCTGGTAGACCAGCCGCAGCTCGTCGTTGCCCAGTGCCTGGCGCAGGTCGAGCAGGGTGCGGATGCGCGCGGCGGTTTCCGGCTGCAGGTCGGCGCTGAAGAAGTGCACGGTGTCGCCGCCATACTCCTTCGCCCGGTACATGGCGATGTCGGCATTCTTGATCAGCGTCGCGGCCTCCCCGCCGTCCTGCGGGAACAGCGCGATGCCGATGCTCGCCGAGAGCGTCAGCGTGATGCCCTCGACGCTCAGCGGCACGTGCAGCGTGTCGAGCAGCTTGTTCGCCACATCACCCGCATGCTCGGCCTCGCCCAGTTCCGAGATCAGCACCACGAAGGTGTCGCCGCCCCAGTGGGCGATGGTGTCGATGCCGCGTAGCGGGGCCTGCAGCCGCTGTGCGAAGGCGGCGATCACCTGGTCGCCGATCGCGTGGCCGTGGTCGAGATTGACCTGCTGCATGTGGTCGAGGTTGATGAACAGCAGTCCCAGCTGGGTCTCGTGTCGCGTCGCATGTGCCAGCGCACGGTCGACGCGGTCGGCGAGCAGCGCGCGGTTGGGCAGGCCGGTCAGCGCGTCGTGAGTCGCCATCTGGCGCAGCTGCCCCTCGGCCTGGCGGCGCTCGGTGATGTCACGCACGAAGGCGCAGTTGAACTCGCGCTCGCCGATCTGCAGGAAATTGGCGGTCACCTCGACCGGGAACACCCTACCGTTCTTGTGCCGGTGCTGGGTCTCGAAATGGATGCGCTGGCGCTGCTTCAGCTCCTCCCAGTGCAGTGGCCAGATCTCGGTCGGGAAGTTGGGATCGAGCTCGGTCACCGACATCCCGATCAGCTCGTCGCTGGCGAAGCCGAGGTTACGGCAGGCGGCGTCGTTGGCGTAGAGAATGCGTGCGTCGGGGCCGATCCAGAACACCGACTCGTCGATGCGGTCGATCGAGAAGCGGGTCAGTTGGGCCCGCGCGTCGCTGTCGGTGCGGTGCGACAGGTCGCGCCCGATGACCATCGAGTATTCGGCGCCGTCGAGCTCGAGCCAGGTGTCGGTGATCTCGATCGGCAGCGCGACGCCGTTGGCGTTGAGATGGCGGACGCTGATGTGGAGCGTGCCGCAGCGTTTCAGGCTATCCCAGTGCTGCGCCCACGTCTCCGCCGGGAAGTCGGGATCGAGGTCGTGGATGGTCAGGCCGAGCAGCGTCGCGTGTGGGTGGCCGTAGGCGGTGATGGCCTGGGCGTTGGCCCAGGTGATGCGCCCGCGCTCGTCGAGCAGCAGCACCAGGTCGTCGGTGTTGCACAGCGCGTGCAGCAGGCGCGCGGCCTGATCGGCATCGATTCCCCGGAGGCCGCTGTCGTACTCGCTTCCCATGCTGGCACCGAACCGCGCTGCTCGCGGCGCGGCGGGCGCCGCGCGCGGGGCTACTATAGCAGTTCATCGAGGCGTCGCTTGCAGCGGGGGGATGGTCGTGTCGGATGCCGGGTTGCGCATCGTTTCCGGGGGGCAGACCGGTGTCGATCGGGGTGCCCTCGATGCCGCGCTCGTCCTCGGCCATGCCTGCGGCGGCTGGTGTCCCGAGGGGCGTCTGGCGGAGGACGGCCCGATCCCGGCGCGCTACCCGCTGCAGGAACTGCCCGGCGGCGGCTACCGGGCGCGCACCCGACGCAACGTCCGCGACAGCGACGCGACGCTGATCGTCACCTTCGGCGCGCCGTCCGGCGGCACCGCGGCGACGCTCGTCGACTGCAATGCGCTGGGTCGACCGGCGCTGGTCATCGATGCCGACACGCTCGACGTCGCGACGGCCACGGAACGCGTGCGGTCGTTTCTGGCGCGGCACGGCGTCGGCGTGTTGAACGTCGCCGGGCCGCGTGCCAGCGGCCACGCCGGCGGTTACCGTTACGCCCGCGAGCTCGTCGAACGGGTTCTGTTGGGCGCCACCGCGTGAGCCGCTGCCGGCTTGCTATGCTTTGCCCGCGAGTCGTGGGAGGAATGACATGAGCTGGTGGGGCAAGGTGATCGGCGGGGCGTTCGGCTTCATGCTCGGCGGGCCGCTCGGCGCGGTGCTCGGCGCGGCGTTCGGCCACCAGTTCGACAAGGGTCTGAAGGGCATCGACCGCGAGGCGTTCGCGCCGGGTGACACCGAGCGCGTGCAGCTCGCCTTCTTCACCGCCACCTTCTCGGTGATGGGCCACATGGCCAAGGCCGACGGCCAGGTGACGCGCGACGAGATCGCGCTGGCCGAGGCGGTCATGGGGCGCATGGACCTCGCGCCGCAGATGCGCAAGGCGGCGATCAAGCTGTTCGACCAGGGCAAGCAGGCGGACTTTCCGCTCGACGACGTGCTCGACCAGTTCCGCAGCGAGGCGCAGCGCCGGCGCAACCTGCTGCGCATGTTCCTCGAGATCCAGCTGCAGGCCGCGCTGGCCGACGGCACGCTGCACGCCGCCGAGCGACGCGTCCTCGAGCGGGTCTGCGACCGGCTCGGCCTGGCGCGCGCCGAGCTCGAAGCCCTCGAGGCGGCGTTCCGTGCCGAGCGCCACCATCAGCGCACGCGTCCCACCCAGAGGCCGATGCTCGATGACGCCTACGCGATCCTCGGCGTCGACGCGCAGGCCGGCGAGGCCGAGATCAAGCGCGCCTACCGGCGCCTGCTCAGCCAGCACCATCCCGACAAGCTGGTCGCCAAGGGGTTGCCGGAGGAGATGATGAAGATGGCGACCCAGAAGACCCACGAGATCCGCCAGGCCTACGAGGCGGTGCGCGAGGCGCGCGGGTTCTAGCCCCGGCCCGAGAACGTGCTGCGGTAGGCGGTGCGCAGCCGGTGCAGCACCGCCAGCAGCGTGAGCACCAGCAGCACCGCGTTGCCGTTGTGCGCGACCGCGGTGACCAGCGGCAGGCCGCCGACCACGTTGGCGACGCCGAGTCCCACCTGCACCGTGAGCAGTACGCCGAGCAGCAGGCCGGGTGCGCGCATCGCCGGACGCGCGAGCAGCGCGAGCACCAGCCCACCGACCACCGCCAGCACCGCCAGCGCACCGAAGCGGTGGGCGAGGTGGATCGCGGTGCGCGCCTCGGCGTCGAGGACGCCGAACTCGTAGTTGGTGCCGGTGCCACGCCAGAGCACGAACGCCTCGCCGAAGTCGGCCGGCGGCAGGTAACGGCCGCCGAGGCAGGTGGGGAACTCCGGGCAGCTCAGCGCCGCGTAGTTGGTGCTGGTCCAGCCGCCCAGCGCGATCTGCAGCACCAGCACGCCGAGCGCCAGCCACGCCCAGCTGCGCAGCCAGTCGGGCGCGGGATGGTAGCCGCGGTCGCCGCCCTCGCGCAGCGCGAACCACCAGAGCAGCCCGGTGGTGGCGAGCCCGCCGAGCAGGTGCAGCGTGACCACCGCCGGCTTGACCAGCAGGGTCACCGTCCACATGCCGAGCAGGCCCTGGAACACCACCAGCGCGACCAGCAGCAGCGGCAGAGCCGAGCCGGCGAGGCCGCGCGTGCGCAGC
>CBDTVS010000261.1:0-3590 GCA_965364245.1 uncultured Gammaproteobacteria bacterium
TGCTGCGCCAGTCGACGACGGTCCCGAACACGTCGAACAGCAGCGCACGAATGTCATTAACAGGCATCTGGCGGTTCCCCCAGGATCAGCTGGCCGGCAGGTAGGGCAGCAGGCGATCGAATGCGGCACCGAGCGCACGATCGTTCCAGCACTTGGCATTGAGCTTGGGCAGCGTGACGGACTTGAGCGTCGCGACCTGCCCACGCAGCCGCTTGCGCATCGCGTCGAGCTCCTTCTGCTTGAGGCTCAGCTTCTCGAAACGGACCTCGTCCCATGCCGCGAACAGCTCCCGGGTCTCCTTGCCGTGACGCTGGATCCAGCCCTCGATGCTGGCGGTGGCACGCTTGCAGTCCTCCCCGCTCGCGTTGATGCCCGAGTAGAGCTGGTTGAGCAGGGCATCGAGCCGCCGCAAGCGGGGCGCACGCACGTCCTCGACCTCCTCTTCGGCCGGCGGCTCCTGCTCGACCTCGGCCGACGGCGCATCCCCGGACTCGGCTTCCGGGACGGGCGCGCTTCCGGGACCACCGATCAACGGCTGGCCACGCAACTCGACCTCGGCGCCCTGCTCGGTGTCGGGGCACGGCTGGTCGGAGAAGGGGGTGCGTCCGCCCGGACCGCTGCACTTGTAGACGGTCGCGGCCACGGCGGGTCCGCATGCGAAGGCGAGCAGCAGCATCAGTGCCCAACCCTTGCAGGCCCGTCGTGCCACCGGGGCGATTTCACCGCTCATGGGAACCATTCTGCCAACAACGGCCGGAAGCGGGTAGCGCGTGATGCCACCCCGCAAGTCGGACGCCACCGTCGTACTAAGGCGTACCGGTTGCCTCAGCAAAGCGGCGACGACGTGAAGGTCCAGCAGGCTACAGACGCAGCTTGACGTAGCTGCCCGGCGCGTCCTCGATCACCTTCAGCTTGCCGTCGCCCGGCTCGCGCGCATCGACCTTCTTGCCGTTGTGCTTGCCCACCCACGTCTTCCAGTCGGACCACCAGGAGCCCTCATGGTGCTCGGCCTCGGCGACCCAGGCGGCGGGCTCGGGCGGCAATTTGTCGGCGACCCAATAGCCGTACTTGTTGGCCGCCGGTGGGTTGATGACCCCGGCGATGTGTCCCGATCCGCCCAGCACGAAGCGAACCTTGCCCGAGTAGAGCTGGGTGGCGGCATAGGTCGAGGTCCACGGCGCGATGTGGTCGTCCTTGGTCGAGAGGATGTAGCAGGGCACGTCGACCTTGCGCAGGTCGATCGGCCGGCCGGCCAGCGTGATGCCGCCCGGCTCGCGCAGCAGGTTCTTCTCGTACATGTTGCGCAGGTAGAACTTGTGCATCGCGCGCGGCATGCGCGTCGAGTCGGAGTTCCAGTAGAGCAGGTCGAACGGGAACGGCTCGCGGCCCATCAGGTAGTTGTTGACCACGAAGCTCCAGACCAGGTCGTTGGCGCGCAACAGGTTGAACGCCTCGGCCATGGTCGAGCCCTCAAAGTAGCCCTTCTCGTCCATCTCGCGCTCGATCATCGAAATCTGTTCGTCGTCGATGAACACCCCGAGCTCGCCCGGGTCGGCGAAGTCGACCATCGTCGTGAAGAAGGTCGCGGCCTTGATCCGCTCTTCACCTTCGGCGGCAAGCCACGCCAGCGTGGTCGCGAGCAACGTCCCCCCGAGGCAGTAGCCGACCGCCTTGACGCTCTTCTCGCCGGTCGCCTTCTCGATGGCGTCGAGTGCGGCGATCGGCCCCTGCAACAGGTAGTCGTCGAAGCTCTTCTCGGCCATCTCGGCATCCGGGTTGATCCACGAGATCACGAACACCGTGTGGCCCTCGTCGACGGCCCACTTGATGAAGGAGTTCTTGGCGCGCAGGTCGAGGATGTAGAACTTGTTGATCCACGGCGGGATGATCAGCAGCGGGCGCTTGTGCACCTTGTCGGTGGTCGGCGAGTACTGCAGCAGCTGCATCAACTCGTTCTGGTAGACCACCTTGCCGGGGGTGGTCGCGACGTTCTCGCCGAGCTTGAACTTCTCGAGGTCGGTCATGCGGATGCGGAACTTGCTGCCACCACCGCGCTCGAGGTCTTCGAGCATGTGCTCGAGCCCCTTGACCAGGTTCTCGCCGCCGCTCTCGAGGGTGTGCTTGAGCACCTGCGGATTGGTGGCGACGAAGTTGGTCGGTGCCAGCGCGTCGACGAACTGCCGGGTGTAGAACTCGACCTTGTTCCGGGTGTGCTCGTCGACGCCGTCGACCGCGGTGACGCTGTCCTGCAGGTAGCCGGCGGTCAGCAGGTAGCTCTGCTTGATGAAGTCGAAGACCGGGTTCTCCTGCCACTCGTCGGCGGCGAAGCGCTTGTCGCCGGGCTTCGGCGCGGCGACCGGCTCGGCCTCCTCGCCGGCCATGCGCCGCGCGGTGGTCTGCCAGAGCTCGAGCGACTTCTGCCACCACTCCATCTGCAACGCCAGTGCCTTGCTCGGATCCTCGGCGAGGTGCCGCGCCCACTCCTGGTAGGTGTTCATCATCACCACCGGGTCGAGCACGCGGAACTCGTGGCCGCCCTGCTGCTGCTTCTCCAGGAACGCCTGCATGACCCGCTGCCCCTTCTCCGCCACGCGCTGCATGGTCTCGGCGAGCTGCTGGGGGTCGGGCATGGTGACCTGGGGAGGCTGGGCGTCGGACATGACAAGGGCTCCTGGTGAGGTGAACTGCGGGCGGCACAGGATAACCGCTCGCGACCCGCGATGCGATTGGGTTCAATCGGCGCTGAACTCGGCTCCTGATCCGACGACTGCGCGTTCCTCAAGATGACCGAGGACTATCTCGACGCAGCGTTCGAGCGACTCGGTGCCGGTGGGCACGACGAGTTCGGGCTTCTCGGGCGCCTCGTAGGGCGAGGAGATGCCGGTGAAATCCGGGATCTCACCACGCCGTGCACGGGCATAGAGCCCCTTGACGTCACGCTGCTCACATACCTCGAGCGGCGCCTTGCAGTAGATCTCGATGAAGTCGCCGTGCGGCATCAGGCCGCGTACCCGCTCACGGTCGCTACGGAACGGCGAGATGAACGCGGTCAGGGTGATGACGCCGGCCTCGATGAACAGCTTCGCCATCTCGCCGATGCGTCGGATGTTCTCCTCGCGGTCCGCCTCGCTGAACCCGAGGTCGGAGCAGAGGCCGTGGCGCACGTTGTCGCCATCGAGCACGAAGGTGCTGCAGTTGCGCTGGTGCAACTCCTCCTCGACCGCGTGTGCCAGGGTCGACTTGCCCGCGCCGGACAACCCGGTGAACCAGAGCACCACGGCGTGATGGGCGTGCGCTGTCTCGCGCCGCTGGCGGGTAACGGTGGCGTGGTGCCAGACGGTGTTGCTCGATTTGTCGTTCATGCTTGAGTTCGATTGCTATGCAGGGTGGCGTTCGATGTAGTCCGCATAAGCGCGTGCGATCCCGTCGCGCAAACCGACCCGTGGCCGCCAACCCAACGTAGAAATCTTGCCCACGTCGAGGAGCTTGCGCGGCGTGCCGTCAGGCTTGCTCGTATCCTGCACCAGCGCACCCACGAACCCCACCACCCCGGCCGTCAGTTCGGCGAGCTCGCGGATGGTCAGGTCTTC
>CBDTVS010000262.1:0-3586 GCA_965364245.1 uncultured Gammaproteobacteria bacterium
CCGTCCAGGCGCGGCATCATGATGTCGATGAAGATGATGTCGGGCCGTTCGTCGGCGATCTTCGACAGCGACTCGTAACCGTCGGTGGCGGTGACCACCTCGTAGCCCTCGCGCTTGAGCAGGGTCTCGGCGGTACGACGGATGGTCTTGCTGTCGTCGATGACCATCACCTTGATGCCGGTGGCGGCAACGTCTGTAGCTTCCGTCATGTATCGTGTCCGCACGCCGGATGGTCGGCGATTCGGCGCAGCGTGCATGCATGCGGTGTCGTGAACAAGCTCATGCCCCCCAAATCGATCACAGCCCAGCACCGCGCGACATGACAGGCCTCTTGATGACCGCGCGCTATCTTGCTGGAAGTTATACTAAGTTAACACAGCCCGGCATGCGCGACACAGACCGTTGGCCAACATTTTCGAGGGATTCCCAATGACAACCGAAGCGCTCGCAGCGGTCCCCCACCTGACCACCGCGCTCAACGGCCCGCTCGAGCAGATCGAGACCCAGCTGCTCGAACAACAGGCGGTGATCGAGAGCTGGCTTCGCCGCCAGTGGACGCTCACGCGCGCCCCGTTCTACAGCTCGGTCGACCTGCGCAACGCCGGCTTCAAGCTCGCTCCGGTCGACACCAACCTGTTCCCGGCCGGCTTCAACAACCTCAACCCGGCCCTGCTGCCGCTGTGCATCCAGGCGATCCAGGCCGCGGTCGACCGGCTCTGCCCGACCGCGGCGAACATCCTGCTGGTCCCCGAGAGCCACAGCCGCAACCTGTTCTACCTCGAGAGTGTCGCCACGCTGGCCGACATCCTGCGCCAGTCCGGCTTCCAGGTGCGCCTGGCCAGCCTCGACCCGCAACTCGGCGAGACACAGGAGCACGCGCTGCCGTCGGGCCGCACAGTGCGCATCGAGCCGCCCGTTCGCGAGGGACGCCGCATCGGGCTGAACGACTTCGACCCCTGCATGGTGCTGCTCAACAACGACCTCGCCGGTGGCCGACCGGCGATCCTCGAGGACCTCGAGCAGGTGGTGGTGCCGCCGCTCGGTCTCGGCTGGTCGAACCGCCTGAAGTCGCGCCACTTCGCCCACTACCAGGCGGTGGCCAGCGAGTTCGGCGAGCTGATCGGTCTCGACCCATGGCTGCTCGACCCGCTGAGCCGCAACTGCGGCGAGATCGACTTCATGAAGCGCGAGGGCGAGGACTGCCTGGCGCGCAACACCGAGACGCTGTTGCAGGCCATCGCCCTGAAGTACGCCGAGTACGGCATCGACCGCGACCCGTTCGTGGTGATCAAGGCCGATGCCGGCACCTACGGTATGGGCATCATGACCGCACACACCGCCGACGACGTGCGCGCGCTGAACCGCAAGCAGCGCACCAAGATGGCGGCGAGCAAGGGTGGCAACAGCGTCAGCCGGGTGATCCTGCAGGAGGGGGTCTACACCTTCGAGACCTGGAACGGCGCGGTCGCCGAACCGGTGGTCTACATGATCGACCGCTTCGTGGTCGGCGGCTTCTACCGCGTGCACAAGGCGCGCGGCGCCAACGAGAACCTCAACGCGCCGGGCATGCACTTCGAGCCGCTCGCCTTCCACGAGAGCTGCACCACCCCGGACCATGCCCAGGTCCCCGACGCCGACCCGAACCGCTTCTACGCCTACGGCGTGATCGCCCGGCTCGCGCTGCTCGCTGCGGCGCGCGAGCTGGCCGAGCACTGAGCCTGCAGAGATGAGCTTACGTCTCGGCGTGGTGATGGACCCGATCGGTTCGATCAAGCCCTACAAGGACAGCACCTTCGCGATGCTTCTCGCCGCCCAGGCGCGCGGCTGGGAGGTGCGCTACATGGAGCTTGCCGACCTCTACCTCCACGACGGCCTCGCCCTGGCACGCCACCGCGGACTGCAGGTGACCGACCGCGAACGCGACTGGTACGCCTTCGGTGACGAGGCCGAGGGCCGGCTGGGCGACCTCGACGTGGTGCTGATGCGCAAGGATCCGCCGTTCGACACCGAGTACATCTACGCCACCTACCTGCTCGAACAGGCCGCCGAGGCCGGGGCGCTGGTGGTCAACCGCCCGCAGGCGCTGCGCGACACCAACGAAAAGCTCGCGATCGGCCGCTTCCCGCAGTGCGCGCCACCGACGCTGGTGACCCGCGCAGCCGCGCGGCTGCGCGCCTTCGCGAGCGAGCACGGCGACGTGATCCTCAAGCCGTTGCACGGCATGGGTGGCACCTCGGTATTCCGCCTGCGCCCTGGCGATCCGAACCTCAGTGTCGTCATCGAAACGCTGACGGCCCACGGCAGCGAGTACGCCATGGCGCAGCGGTACATCCCCGAGATCGCCGCCGGCGACAAGCGCATCCTGCTGGTCGACGGCGAGCCGGTCCCGTACGCACTGGCGCGCGTGCCGGCCCCGGGCGAGACACGCGGCAACCTCGCCGCCGGCGCGACCGGCCGCGGTGTACCGCTGAGCGAACGGGACCGCTGGATCTGCGCCGAGGTCGGCCCCTGGCTGCGTGAACAGGGTCTGCTGTTCGTCGGCCTCGACGTGATCGGCGACTACCTCACCGAGATCAACGTCACCAGCCCGACCTGCATCCGCGAGCTCGACGCCCAGTACGGTCTCGACATCGCCGGCCAGCTGCTCGACTGCATCGAGCGCCGCCTGGCATGAGGCGGGCCGCGGCGGCCCTGGTGCTGGCGCTGCTGGCGATCCAGCTGACTGGCTGCGACGAGCCCCCGCGGCTGCGCGAGGAGCGCATCCAGGTGTTCGGCACCTGGGTCGACCTGGCGCTGTGGGGGGTCGATGACGCCACCGCGGAGCGCGCGATCCGCGTCATCCAGGGCGACCTCGGCGACCTGCATACCCGCTGGCACGCCTGGCAACCGGGCGAGCTGACCCGCATCAACGCCGCCATCACCGCCGGGGAACCGGTGGCGGTCGCCGACACCATGCGCCCGGTCCTCGAGCGCGCCCGGGCGCTGTCGCTGCAGAGCGATGACCTGTTCAACCCGGCGATCGGCCGCCTGGTGGCGCTGTGGGGCTTTCACGCTGACGCCCCGGCCAAGCGCGCCC
The DNA here is from genome assembly GCA_965364245.1 of uncultured Gammaproteobacteria bacterium. Classification (GTDB taxonomy): domain Bacteria; phylum Pseudomonadota; class Gammaproteobacteria; order QNFN01; family QNFN01; genus QNFN01. The sequence continues at coordinate 3,077 of CBDTVS010000262.1, forward strand.
CGCCTCCGGCGGAGGCGGTCGCCGCCCTGGTCGCGGCCGGACCCAGCATGGCCGACCTGTCTTTTGACGGCCCACGACTGCGCTCGCGCAACCCGGCGGTGCAACTCGACCTCGGCGCGTTCGCCAAGGGCTACGGCGTCGACATCGCCGTCGGCCGCCTGCACGACCTCGGCATCAGGAACGCGATGGTCAACGCCGGCGGCGACCTGCGCGTTCTCGGGCGCCGTGGCGACCGCCCGTGGCGCGTCGGCATCCGTGCCCCGGCGGGGGGGCTGCTCGCCGCAGTCGAGGTCGCCGACGGCGAGAGCGTGTTCACCTCCGGCACCTACGAACGCCAGTTCGAGCACGCCGGCATCCGTTACCACCACATCATCGACCCCCGCAGCGGCTACCCGGCGCGCGGCCTGAGCTCGGTGACGGTGATCGGTCGCGACGGCGCCGAGGCCGATGCCGCGGCCACCGCGCTGTTGGTTGCCGGGCGCGATTGGCCGCGCACCGCGCGAGCGCTCG
>CBDTVS010000263.1:0-3584 GCA_965364245.1 uncultured Gammaproteobacteria bacterium
TAAACCGCCTCTCCCGAACCCGGACCGGGGCGACCCGGTCCGGGTCACGGGACCGGCGGCGCGCCAAGCCGGCCCCCTCGACTCGACTCGCATCGCCGCCGCCAAGCGAGGCCCGCCATGTCCTCTGCGACCGTCATCGAGAACAGCACGCGCCTGAGCGCGATCGACCGCCTGTTCTTCCGCTTCGAATCGCTGCTGAACCTGGCCGGCGGCCTGGCCATCTTCGCGCTGGTACTGCTGGCGACGACCAACGTGCTCGGTCGCTGGCTCTTCTCGCTGCCGATCAACGGCTACATCGACTGGGTCGAGCAGGCGATGGCGTTCATCGCCTTCCTCGGCATCGCCTACACCAAGCGCCTCGGTGGCCACATCCGCATGGACATCGTCGTCGGCCACCTGCACGGGCGCCTGCTCTGGTTCACCGAGCTGGTCTCGACCTGCCTGATGTTCGTCGTGACCCTGGTGCTGATCTACGGCTCCTACCTGCACTTCCTGCGCGCCTACCAGCTCGGCGACTCGTCGCTGGACATCCAGCTGCCCACCTGGCCTGCCAAGCTGGTGGTGCCGTTCGCGCTGTCGGTGCTGGCGCTGCGCCTGCTGCTGCAGATCTGGGGCTACGCGCGCGCCATCCGCGAGGGGGGTGACACCCCGGCCGCGGTGCCGTTGATCGAGAGCGCCGCCGACGTGGCCGCCAAGGAGGCCGAGTCGGTGATGCGCGGAACCGATGCGGAGACGGAGCGGTGAACGACCTGTTCGCCGCCATGGGCAGCATGGAGCCGATCACCATCGGCCTGTGGGTCACCGGCGCCATGCTGCTGCTGGTGGTCATCGGCGTACGCGTCGCCTTCGCCGCCGCGATCGCCGGCTTCCTCGGCCTGCTGTGGATCTTCTCGGCCAAGTTCGGTTTCGAGCGGGGCTTCCTGGTGGCGGTGAAGATGGCCGGAACCATCCCCCACTCCAAGGTCTCGACGCTGGCCCTGTCGCTGATCCCGACCTTCATCCTGATCGGCTTCCTCGCCTACCACGCCGGCCTCACCAAAGCGCTGTTCGAGGCCGCCAAGCGCTGGCTCGGCTGGCTGCCGGGCGGCATGGGGGTGGCGACGGTCTTCTCGACTGCCGGCTTCGCCGCCGTCTCCGGCGCCTCGGTCGCCACCTCCGCGGTGTTCGCCCGGATCGCGGTGCCGGAGATGCTCAAGCTCGGTTACGACAAGCGCTTCGCGGCGGGCGTGGTGGCGGCCGGCGGCACGCTGGCGTCGCTGATCCCACCGTCGGCGATCCTGGTGATCTACGCGATCATCGTCGAGCAGGACGTCGGGGCGCTGCTGATGGCCGGCTTCCTGCCGGGCGCGGTATCCGCGCTGATCTACGGCGGACTGGGGATCCTGCTGGCCATGACGCGCAAGGACTTCGGCCCGCCGGTGACCGGCTTCACCTGGAAGCAGCGCTTCGAGACCCTGCCAGGGGCAATGCCAATCTTCGCCGTCGTCGCCATCATCGTCGTCTGCATCTACGGTGGTGTCGGCACGCCGACCGAGGCGGGGGCGCTGGGCGCGTTCATCATCCTGTGCATGGCCGTCTACCAGGGCACCCGCTGGCCCGAGTTCAAGAGCTCGCTGATGGAGACGGCGAAGTTGACGGTGACGATATTCACCATCATCTGGGGCGTATTGCTCTACGTGCGCTTCCTTGGCTTCGCCGACCTGCCGAGCGCCTTCTCAGCGTGGATCACCGGGCTGGAGCAGAGCCCGTGGCTGACGCTGATCCTTATCCTGTGCGCCTACGCCGTGCTCGGCATGTTCATGGACGCGATCGGCATGCTGCTGCTGACGCTGCCGGTCGTCTACCCCGCGGTCATCGCGTTGAACGGCGGCGAGGGCGTCGCCGCCGCCGACTCGGCGTTCGGGGTGTCCGGGGTCGGCTGTTCGATCTGGTTCGGCATCATCGTCGTCAAGATGGCCGAGCTCTGCCTGATCACCCCACCGATCGGCCTGAACTGTTTCGTGGTCGCCGGCGTGCGGCCCGAGTGCTCGGTCCAGGACGTGTTCCGTGGCTGCACGCCGTTCTTCGTCGCCGACGTGTTGACCATCGCCGTGCTGCTCGCGATGCCGGGTATCGTGCTCTGGCTGCCCGGCCTGATGGGCTACTCCTAGGTCGCGGCGACCGGACGAGGCGCGGGATTGGACCCCCTGGAACTGACCGGTCTCGCGCTGATCGGCGTCGTCGCCGGCTGGTTGAACGTGATGGCCGGCGGCGGCTCCCTGCTGACCCTGCCGACGCTGCTCTTCTTCGGCATCCCCGCACCGGTGGCCAACGGCACCAACCGCATCGGCATCCTGCTGCAGAGCGTGGCCGCGGTGAGCGCGTTCCTCAGCAAGGGGCTGGCGCAATTCCGCTTGAGCCTGTCGCTCGCGGTCGCGGCGTCCGCCGGCGCCATCGCCGGCGCCAGCGTCGGGGTCAACCTGACCGGCGTCTGGTTCGACCGCTTCCTGGCGGGCGTGCTGCTGGTGGTGATGCTGCTGATGGCCACCGGCACGCACGAAGAAGCTACCGACGATCACGCACGGCGGAGCGCACCCGAGCGCCTGCTGCTCGGGCACCTGTGCATGGTCGGTGCCGGCTTCTGGGGCGGCATGATCCAGATCGGCGTCGGTTTCATCCTGATGCCGATCCTGCACCGGGTGATGGGCTTCGACCTGGTGCGGGTCAACATGCACAAGGTCTTCATCGTGCTCGTCTACACCCCCGTCGCGCTGGCGGTCTTCTCGGCCCACGTGGAGATCCTGTGGGGCACGGGGCTGGCGCTGGCGCTGGGCATGATGGCGGGCGGCTGGCTGGGCGCCCACAGCTCGGTCCGCTATGGACGGGTCTGGATTCGCCGCGTGTTGTTCGTGCTGCTGACGGTGTTCATCGTCAAGCTGCTCTGGCCGTGAACCGGCGACCCACATGAAGGCGCAGGGGTCGCCCGATCTGGTCGGGCGGCCCGTGCGCGTGGCCGGCGGCCTCAGGCGCTCTCGTAGAGGCGCATCAGCACGAACTCGCGGTGGCCGAGGGCCTCGGCGGCGGTGTGCCGCCCGTTGGCCGTGCGCAGCATCATGTCGAGCAGCGCGTCGCCCGCCTCGTCCGGGGACATCTCCTTGCGCAGCAGGCCGGAGACGTCGACGTCGACGTGCTCGCCCATGGTGCGCAGGGTGCGCGGGTTCGCGCAGAGCTTGATCACCGGCAGGATCGGGTTGCCGATGATGTTGCCCTGCCCGGTCGGGAAGAAGTGCACCGCGTACCCGGCGGCGGCGCACAGCGTGACCATCTCGGCCGCGGCCGACGACGAGTCCATGAACCAGAGGCCGGGACCGGTCGGCGCCTCGGCCTTGTCGAGCACGCCGTCGACCAGGCACTGCTTGCCGATCTTCTGGATGTTGCCGAGCGCCTTCTCCTCGATGGTGGTCAGGCCGCCCTCGATGTTGCCCTTGGTCGGCTGCGACTCGGAGAGGTCGCTGGTCTTGAAGCGGTCGATCAGCGCCTGGTAGCGGTCGAACATGAACATGAAGCGCTCGCGCACCTCGTCGTTGCGGCAGCGCTCCGCGACG
>CBDTVS010000264.1:0-3573 GCA_965364245.1 uncultured Gammaproteobacteria bacterium
CCGCCACACCAGCGAGAGCAACGCCTCGTTCGATGCCTCGCTGCGCCGCCGCGACCCGAACCAGGGCGTGCGCGACGCGCTGCGTCTCGAGGAGTACGGGCACGAGGTCGGCCTGGCGCTGGACGCCGACCGCGAGATGCCGGTCAACAACCGTCTGCTGGTGTTCCGCCGCACGGACGGCTGAGCCGGCGATTGCGACGCCCCGGAGCGTCGTGTACCTTGGCGCCGCCTTAGCGTTGCGGAGAGTCACGTGGAGATTGCCGCCCTCGACCTCGAAGGGGTCCTGGTTCCCGAGATCTGGATCAACGTCGCCGAGCGCACCGGCATCGACGCACTGCGCGCGACCACCCGCGACATCCCCGACTACGACGAGCTGATGCGCCAGCGGTTGCGCATCCTCGACGAGCACGACCTGCGCCTGCCCGCCATCCAAGAGGTGATCGCCGGACTCGGCCCGCTCGACGGTGCGCTGGAGTTCACCACCTGGCTGCGCGAACGCTTCCAGCTGGTGATCCTCTCCGACACCTTCTACGAGTTCGCCGCGCCGTTGATGCGCCAGCTCGGCTGGCCGACGCTGCTCTGCCACCGCCTGGAGAGCGACACCGAGGGACGGGTGACCGGTTACCGGCTGCGCCAACAGGATCCGAAGCGCCAGGCGGTGCTCGCGCTGCAGGCGCTGAACTACCGGGTGATCGCCGCCGGCGACTCCTACAACGACACCACCATGCTCGGCCAGGCCGACGCCGGCATCCTGTTCTCGCCGCCGGACAACGTGGTCGCCGAGTTCCCGCAGTTCCCGGTCACGCGCGACTACGACCAGCTGCGCGACGCCTTCCTCACGGCCAGCGAACGCTACTGACGCGCCGCTGGCGCGCCGTCAGAGGTAGGTCGCGAGCAGCAGGGTCGCGAGCAGCACCGCGACCCACAGCACCATGCTTCCGGTCGGCGACGTGCGCGCCAGCACGCCGTGTGGACCGTGCGAGCGGAACAGCCCGTCGAGTGCGTCCTGGGCACGCGCGCCCAGGACCCGAACCAGCCGCGCACGGGCCGCCCCGCCGTGCTCGATCAGCCACAGGGCAATGCGCTTGCCCGGCACCCGGTAGAACCAGTCGAAGTCGAGGCTGAGCGTCTCGGTGCGGCGCATCAACGGCAGCAACACGAAGAACGCGAGTCCCGAGAACAGCAGCAGCTGGAACTGCGAGACCAGGTGCGCGGCGGTGTAGGGCACGTACTCGACCGGGTACGGCAGCAGCGCGTAGAGCGGCTGCGGGTAGACCCCGATCGCGATGCACAGGAACGCGAACAGCACCATCGCCGCGCGCATGTTCCAGGGCGGATCGGGCGGCCGCAGCCCGGAATCCTTCTGGAAGAAGACGAACCACGGGAACTTGATGCCCGCGTGCAGGAACACGCCGGCCGACGCCGCGGCGAGCAGGAACCAGACCAGCGCCAGATGCTCGTCGATCGACGCCTGGGTGATCATCGACTTGCTGACGAAGCCCGAGGTGAACGGGAACGACGAGATCGCCAGCGCGCCGATCGTCCCGCACAGCGTGGTCAGCGGCATGCTCTGGAACAGCCCGCCGAGCTCGCTGCACTTGCGCCGCCCGGTCATGTAGAGCACCGCGCCGGCACTCATCAGCAGCAGCGCCTTGTAGATGATGTGGGCGAAGGCGTGCGCGGCCGCGCCGTTGAGCGCCATCGCGGTGCCGATGCCGATGCCGCACACCATGAAGCCGACCTGGTTGACGATGCTGTAGGCGAGGATGCGCCGCATGTCGTTCTCGAGCAGCGCGTAGATGATGCCGTAGAAGATCATCCACAGCCCGATCCAGACCAGCAGCGTGGTGCCGGGGAAACCGATCAGCAGCGTGAACACCGCGGTCTTGGTGGTGAACGCGGAGAGGAACACCGCGCCGCTCGGGCTCGCCTCGGGGTAGGCGTCGGGGATCCATGCCGACAGCGGCGGGGCGCCGACGTTGACCAGGAACCCGGCGAGGATCAACCAGCGGGCCAGCGAGTCGGCCTGCATCGCGGTAAACGCGATGCTGCCGGTCTCGACGTAGTGCCCGGCGATACCTGCCATCAGCACCACGCCGCCGAGCAGGTGGATCATCAGGTAGCGGACGCTCGCACGGTAGGCGGCCGGCGTGTCGGCGGACCAGATGACCAGCGTCGAGCCGACCGCCATCAGCTCCCAGAAGACGAACAGCGTCAGCAGGTCGCCGGAGAAGGTCACGCCGAGCGCGCCGCCCGCGTAGATGAACGCCGCGACCTGCTCGAGCAGCCGGGCCTGGCGCAGCGCGAACAGCATGCCGGCGAAGGCCATCAGCGTGAACACCGTCGCGAACAGCCGTGCCACGCCGCTGCCGCGGACCGGTTCGAGGTCGAGACCGAGGAAGGCGATGCGCAGCACGCTGCCGTCCGGCACGCCCCACGCGGCGGCCAGCGCGAGCAGCGGCAGGCCGAGCAGCAGTGCGGTGCGAACGCGACCGCGGAACAGCGGCAGCAGCAGCGCGCCGAGCACCAGCAGCAGGGCAGGTGGGAAGCTAACGCTCATAGTAGTCGTCCGGGCGTTTGAGCAGCTTGCCGAGGAACTTGGCCGCGACCACCATCGCCGCGCAGGCCAGGAAGCCGTACCAGGCGTAGAAGCCGAACGAGCCGTCGATGCCGAAGTGCTCGTACTGCGCCACGAACAGGTCGGGCAGCACGGTCAGCACCAGCACGATGATGTAGCCGACCCACAGGCGGCGGATCATCCGCGGCGTGGTCAGCCAGTGCTTCTCGCGTTCGTTCATGGACTCCCTCCCACCAGCTGCTCGACCAGCGCGAGCGCCGGGTCAGGGTAGAAGAACAGCGCCACGGTCAGCGTCGCGGTCAGCACCAGCGCGACGACCATCGCCAGCGGCGCCTCGCCGTGGTCGGCATGCGCGTCGTCCCGGGCCGGCCGGAAGAACGCCGCGTAGACGATCGGCACGAAATAGGCGGCGTTGAGCAGCGTGCTGACGATCAGCACGGTGACCGCGAAGTAGTGCTCGGTCGACAGGCTGCCGAGCATCAGGTACCACTTCGAGACGAAGCCCGCCGCCGGTGGCAGGCCGATCATCGACAGGGCGCCCACGGCGAATGCCCCGAGCGTCCACGGCATGCGCCGGCCGATGCCGTCGAGCTGGCTCACCTCGGTCTTGTGCGCGGCGACCAGGATCGCCCCGGCGCAGAAGAACAGCGTGATCTTGCCGAACGCGTGCATGACGATGTGCAGGCCGCCGCCGATCACCCCCCAGGTGGTGGCCAGCGTCGCGCCGAGCACCACGTAGCTCAGCTGGCTGACCGTCGAGTAGGCGAGGCGGCGCTTGAGGTTGTCCTGGCGCAACGCGACTAGCGAGGCGATGACCATCGTCGTACCGGCGACGTAACCGAGCAGCGTCGCCGCGTCACTGCCGGCGAGCAGGTCGATGCCGAAGATGTAGACGGTGATCTTGAGCACGCTGAAGACGCCCACCTTGACCACCGCGACGGCGTGCAGCAGCGCGCTGACCGGGGTCGGCGCGACCATCGCCGCCGGCAGCCAGC
>CBDTVS010000265.1:0-3553 GCA_965364245.1 uncultured Gammaproteobacteria bacterium
CCGCCGCTGATCCTCGCCGACGACGAGGCCGATGCGCTGGTCGAACGGCTCGCGGCCGCCGTGCGCGCGCTGCCAGCGGCCTGAGTGGAGCCCCATCATGGCCGTGCGTCATTTCCTCAGCCTGCTCGATTTCACCCCGGATGAGTTGCGCGCGCTGATCGCACGGGCGATCGAACTCAAGGCGCTGCAGCAGAATCACGCCTGCGGCGAGCCGCTGAAGAACCGCGTGCTCGGCATGGTGTTCGAGAAGTCCTCCACGCGCACGCGCGTGTCGTTCGAGGCCGCGATGGCGCAGTTCGGTGGCCATGCGATCTTCCTGTCGCCACGCGACACCCAGCTCGGACGCGGCGAGCCGATCGAGGACACCGCGCGCGTGCTCTCGCGCATGGTCGACGCGATCATGGTGCGCACCTTCGAACACGACAAGCTCGAGCGTTTCGCCGCCCACTCGCGGGTGCCGGTGATCAACGGCCTGACCGACCTGGTGCATCCCTGCCAACTGCTCGCCGACATGCAGACCTGGTTCGAGCTCCGCGGCGACATCGCCGGGTGCAGCGTGGCGTGGATCGGCGACGGCAACAACATGTGCAACTCCTACATCAACGCCGCGCGCCAGTTCGATTTCGAACTGCGCATCGCCTGCCCCGAGGGCTACGACCCCGATCCGGGTCTGCTGGCGGCCGCCGGCGACCGCGTCACGCTCACCCGGGATGCCCTCGTGGCCGCGCAGGGCGCCGACCTCGTCGTGACCGATGTCTGGGCCAGCATGGGCCAGGAGGAGGAGCAGGCGCGTCGCGAACGCGATTTCGCCAGCTACCAGGTCGACGCCGCGGTGATGGCGGCCGCGGCCCCCGACGGCCTGTTCATGCACTGCCTGCCGGCGCACCGCGGCGAGGAGGTCGCCGCCGACGTGATCGACGGGCCGCACAGCGTGGTCTGGGACGAGGCCGAGAACCGCCTCCACGCGCAGAAGGCGTTGCTCGAGTTCCTGCTCGTCGACTGATGCGCCCGGCCCGCCTGCTGGTAGCATGACGGCACCATGAGACCCGCCGCCAGGGACTGAATCCGCGATGCCGCTGCTCCAGGTCGTCGACATCGACTGCCGCTACGGTCAGGACACCGTCGTCCACGGGGCCTCGTTGCACGTGCGCAAGGGTGGCTTCGTCAGCCTGCTCGGACCGAGCGGCTGCGGCAAGACCACGATCCTGCGCGCCATCGCCGGCTTCGAGCCGGTGCACCGCGGCGAGATCCGTCTGCGCGGTGAGACCGTGGCCGCCCCCGGGCGCAGCGTGCCGCCGGAACGGCGCCGGCTCGGCATGGTGTTCCAGGACTACACCCTGTTCCCGCACCTCGACGTGGCCAGCAACATCGCCTTCGGCCTGCGCGACCGTAAACCGGCCGAGCAGCGCCACACCGCGCAGGCGCTGCTCGAGCTGGTCGGCCTGTCCGGCTACGGTGCGCGCTACCCGCACGAACTCTCGGGCGGACAGCAGCAGCGCGTGGCCCTGGCGCGGGCCATCGCGCCCGGCCCCGACCTGCTGCTGATGGACGAGCCGTTCTCGAGCCTCGACACCGACATGCGCGAGCGGCTCGGCATCGAGGTGCGCGAGATCCTCGCCGAGCGTGATGTCACCGGCATCCTGGTCACCCACGACCAGCTCGAGGCGTTCGCCAGCAGCGAGCAGGTGGGCGTGATGCACGACGGGCGCATCCTGCAGTGGGACACGCCGTACAACCTCTACCACGAGCCGTCCAACCGCACCGTGGCCGATTTCATCGGCCAGGGCCGCTTCCTGCGCGGCACGCTGCTGGCGCCGAACGCGCTCGAGACCGAGATCGGCCTGATCCGTGGCGACCGCGCCTACGGTTGGCCGCGCGGGACCGTGGTCGATGCCCTGGTGCGTCCTGACGACGTGGTCCCCGACGAGGCGAGCGACCTGCGCTGCGCGATCACGCACAAGGCGTTCAAGGGCGCGGAGATCCTCTACACGCTGAAACTGCCGACCGGGACCGAGCTGCTGTCGCTGTTCCCGAGCCACCACGAGCACCAGGTCGGCGACGCGGTCGGCGTACGCCTGGCGCCGCGTCACCTGGTCCTGTTCCGCGCCGACCGCCCCGACTGCGACGCCTGAGCGGCTTAAGTCTAGGCCACGCGCTGCGCGACCAGCAGGCTCTCGTCGCGCAAGCCGCGCGCGGTGTCCCCGGTACGCCCCTCGTCGTGGAACGCCAGCACGCGCAGGCCCGGGAACAGCTCGAGCAACTCGTTGGGTGCGAAGCGGAAGGCGGTGTCCTGCGGCCCGCGGTCGCTGACCGCATCGCGCACGAAGCTCTGGTAGCACAGCACCCCGCCGGGACGCAGCGCGGCGGCCAACGCCGGGCACAGGTCGCGTTCGAGGAAGCGGGTCACGACGATGCCGTCGAAGCTTGCGGGTGGCGGCGGCTCGGCGACCACGTCACGCACCTCGGCACGCAGCACCAGGTCGCGTTGCGCTGCCTCCTCGCGCAATCGCGCGATCGCGCTCTCAGCGTAGTCCCACGCGGTGACCCGGAACCCCGCAGCTGCGAGCGCCAGGGCGTTGACGCCCAGACCGCAGGCGAGCTCCAGCACCTCGCCGCCCGGTGGCAGCAGGTAGGCGTAGTCGCGCACCACCTGCGCCGGTTCGATGTCGGCGTAATCGCGGCGCGTCCAGCGTTCGTTCCAGCGCGTGCGGCGCTCGGTGTCGATCATCGTTTCGGCTCGTCCGGTGACCGTTCCAGCTTCGCAGATGCGCACGGTCCGGGCAACGCGTTCGCGGGCGCCGGGATGAGCGGCTAGACTGGCCCGCGTCCTCGTGCTTCGGCGACCCTTCACTGTGCCACCCCCTTCACGGCAAACCGGCTCGCTGCGCGGCCTGCGCATCGCCCTGCTCCTGGTCGTGCTGGCCGTGGTCGCGCTCGGCCAGTGGCAGGCACGCGCGCTGGTCACGTCCTGGGAGACCCCGCTGTGGGTGGTGCTGCACCCGCTCGCAGCCGACGGCAGCGACGCTGCAGCACACGACGTCGCGACGCTGGATGCGGAGCGTTTCGCCCCGCTCGAGGCGTTCTTCGCGCGCGAGGCGCGACGCCACGGCGTCACCCTCGAGCAGCCGGTGGTGGTGCGTGTCGGCGCGGTGCCCGAGGCCCCGCCGCCACTGCCACCGGAGGATGGCGGCGCGCTGGCGATCGCCTGGTGGAGCCTGAAGCTCCGCTACTGGGCCTTCGCGCTCGAGGGCGACGGTCTCCCGGCCGACGTGCGCCTGGCGGTGCGCTACTTCGATCCCGAGCGCAATCCGCGCCTGCCCCACTCGCTCGGCCTGGCCGAGGCGCGGGTCGGCATCGTCAACGCCTTCGCCGATGCCGACTACCGGGGCAGCAACCGGGTCGTCATCGCCCACGAGCTGCTGCACACGCTCGGCGCACGCGACAAGTACGACCCGGCCAGCAACCTGCCAAGCTACCCGGACGGCTACGCCGAGCCGGCACGCGAGCCGCGCCATCCCCAGCTGCAGGCGGAACTGATGGGCGGGCCCATCCC
>CBDTVS010000266.1:0-3543 GCA_965364245.1 uncultured Gammaproteobacteria bacterium
CCATCACCGGCGGCGGGCTCTCGAGCACCCCGGCGACGGAGAGGTCGAACTCGGGCGCGGTGCTGGAGTCGAGCCGGCCTTCCAGGACCAGGCGCACGGCCCCGTCGCGGAATTGTTCATGGTGGACCTTGAAGGTCATGGCGTTCCCCACGTTGGACACGAATCTGCGCGGAGTTTAGCACCGTGTCCAGGCGCGGCGGGACCGCGGCTACTCACGGCGCAACTCGACCTCGAGCACGTTCCTTTCGCCCTCGCGCCGGTAGCGCACGCCGTCGGCCAACCGCTTGACCATGACGATGCCCAGCCCACCGATGGCGCGCTCCCCGGGGTCGGCGGCGAGGTCGGGTTGCGGTGCATCGAGCAACGGGTCGAAGGGCGGTCCTGCGTCGCTGAAACACAGCCTGACCCGCGCGGCATCGACCTCGAGATCCAGCCACGCCTCGGCGTCGGGCCGGTCCTGGTGGGCGTGGTGCACCACGTTGGCCAGCACCTCTTCGGCGATCAGCTCCAGCTCGCCGACCCGCGCGTCGTCGACCCCGGCACGGCGCAGGTGCGACGCCAGCCAGGCCTGGGCCGTCGCGACCGACTCGATGCCGCCGGTCATGTGCCACTCGGCGACCAACGGCAACAGGCTGGTACGGCGCAGCGCAAGCACGGTGATGTCGTCGGCCTGCTCCGCGGCGCCGGCGAACTCCTCGACCGCGGCGACCACCCCGTCGACGATCGCGCGCGCGGTGTCGAACAAGCCCACGGGCAACGTTTCGAGACGCGCTTCGCCGAACAGCTGCATGTCGCCGTCGAGCGCCTCGGTCACGCCGTCGGTGTAGAGCAGCAGGGTCTCGCCCGGGGCCAGTTCGAGGCGGGCATCCCGGTAGGCCGCGTTCTCGAACAGGCCGAGCGCGGTCCCCGGCGGCACGCTGATGTAGCTCGCTTGGTTGTCGGTGGTGAAGCGCAGCGGCGGGTTGTGCCCGGCATTGGCGTAGACCACCTCGCCGCTCTCCGGATCGAGCACGCCGCACAATGCGGTGACAAACATGCAGGCGTCGTTGTCGCGGCACAGCTCGCGGTTCAGGCGTGTGAGCAGCTCGGCCGGTGCGACACGCTCGCGCCCGAGCAGGTTGGCCAGGGTCACGGTCTTGGCCATGAACAGCGCCGCGGCGGCTCCCTTGTCGGAGACGTCGCCGACCAGGAACATCAGGCGCCCGTCGGCCAGCGGGATCAGGTCGAACAGGTCGCCGCCGACCGCCTTGGCAGGGATCAGCAGCGCGGCGGCATCGCAGCCGTCGACCAGCTGCCCGTGCTCGGGTAGTCGCGGCAGCATCGCCATCTGGATCTGGCGCGCCGCCGCGAGCTCGCCCTCGAGGCGCGTCTTCGCATCCAGCGTCTGCTTGAGCTGCTCGAGGTAGGTGCCGAGATCGACCTGCATGCGCCGCAGCGCATCACCGAGGTCGGCGACTTCGTCTCGCGTGGCGATGGTCGGCACCTCGGCCGCGAGTGGATCGTGACCGATCTCCCGGGCGGTGACGGCGAGCGTGCGCAGCGGCCCCGTGATGCGCCGCGCGACCAGCACGATGACCAATGTGACCAGGACCAGATTCAGGGCGAACAACCAGAGCTGGCGCCGTTCGGACTCGGCCACCTCGCGACGTCGCTCGGCATCCTCGCTGATGACCCCGATCGACCAGTCGGTCGCCGGCAGCGGCAGGAAGTGCATGAACAGGCGCACATCATTGCGCCATCCGACGAGCACCTCGCTGCCCGTATCACCGCGCATCATGCGTTCGGCGACTCCACGCAGGTCCTCCCGGCCCTCGTTTGCCATCAGCTGCGGGAATGGCAGGGTGAAGGTACCGCTGGTGTCGCGCGGCAGCTCCTCGAGCACCGTTTCGATGTTCTCCACTGCGATCAGCCGCCCCTCGCGCGACAGGATGAGGATGCTCAGATTGGGATCGAGCCTGTCGATCATCGCCCGAATGCGCTGCTTCTGGCTGCCGAGCCTGATGTCCGCGGAGACCACCGCGAGCAGACGCCGGACGCCGTCGACCTGCTCGTAGACCGGTAGCGAATAGGTGACCATGTCGACGCCGCTCAACCCGGTGTCGCGGTAGGGCTCGGTCCACCCTTGCCTGCCGGTCAACGCAGGAACGCGATACCAGGGCGCGTTACGGAATCCGGGCAGCTCGGCAACGCCATCGACGGCCGCGATACGCTCCCCGTCGCGATAGAGGTAGGTGGCGAAATCGGTCCCCGCGACGTACGCCCCGGGTGCGTACCAGATCCCGCTACCGAAGACCGCGGGGTCGGACTCGAGAAGCGAGGCCAGCAGCGCTCGGGTCTGGTCCGCATCCGGGCGCACATGGCCCACGACCGCCGCGAGCGTCCGGGTCTCCTGCTCGATGCCACGCAGCAATCCCGCGATGTCATTGACCAGCGCCTCCGCCGCGAACTCGGCCCGGCGCTTGGCATGCGCCTCGAGCGTGGCCCTGTTATCGGTAAAGGCGACGAAGAAGGTCACCAGGCTCACCATCGCGGTGGCCCCGAGAACCCAGAGGATCAGGCGTGCTGTGAGGCTGTGCATCAGCGTCCCGGGCGCTCTCCACGCATCGGAACCGACGAGCAGGCGGTCACCAGATCGTCATGGCGTCACGGAAGATGCCCTCGAGGTCGGCCACCCCGACCGGCACCGGCGAGTTGACCAGCAGCCGCTGCTGCTCGGCGCAGCCCTTCGCCAGGCCGGCCACGTCGCCGTCGCCGAAACCGAGCGCGGCGAGACCGTTCGGCATCTCGAGCTCCTGCATGATCCCGGCGACCCGCTCGGCGACCGCGGCCCCCGCCTCGTCGACCGAGACCGAGGCCGGGTCGCCACCGAGCAGGCCGAACGCGGCGCGCGTCTTCTCGCCGGCCCGTCCGCCGATGAAGCGGAAGCTGGCCGGCGTGCCGAGCGCCACCGACATGCCGTGCGGCACCTGCACCTTGTCGTCCGGGAATCCCGCAGGCACGAACGACTCGACCATGCCGGCGATCGGGTAGCTCATCGCGTGGGGGATGTGCACCCCGGCGTTGCCGAAGCCCATGCCGGCGAAGGTCGCGGCGAGCATCAGCTGGCTGCGCGCCTCGACATCGCCGGGATCGCGGTAGGCGCGTGGCAGGTACGCCGCGCCGATCTCGATCGCGCGCCCGGCCCAGATGTCCGCCACCGGGTTGGCGCCGACATAGGGCGGGCGCAGCGCCGGGTTCTCCGGCATCGGCCGCTGGTCGAACGGCAGGCTGGTATAGGACTCGAGCGCGTGGCACAGGATGTCCATGCCGCACGCGGCGGTCACCGCGGGTGGCAGGGTCAGGGTCAGCTGGGGGTCGATCACCGCCAGGCGCGGGCGCAGCAGGCGGTGCGAGATGCCCGCCTTGAGCTCGAGGTCGAGCAGATCGAGCACCGCGACCGAGGTGGTCTCGCTGCCGGTGCCGGCAGTGGTCGGCACCGCGATCAGCGGCTTGAGCGGCCCCGGCACCGGCTTGCCCTGGCCGATCGGCTTGTTGACGTAGGCG
>CBDTVS010000267.1:0-3538 GCA_965364245.1 uncultured Gammaproteobacteria bacterium
GCGCGATGTCGCTACTCCTGCCAGGACCGCTCTGGGCCAAGCACGGTCTCGAGCGCCGTTTCCCAGCCCGGTTCCGGGCGCAATCCCTCGGCGAGGCGCGGCGCCGCGGCCAGCCCCGCGCGCTCGAGCCACGCGACGCTGCCGCTGTCGGTCTTGACCAGCGCGGCCTGCTGCAGTGCCTCGAGCGAGGCCTGGCGCCCGCGCGCGCGCTGCAGTTCGTCACGCAGGCCGTCGAGCTCCTGGCGCACTGCCTGACCGTCGTTGCGCAGCGTCTCGATGCGTTCGCGCAGCTCGGCATGTTCGCGTTCGCGCTTCTCGACCTCGGCCTGGCGCGCGTCGCGCTCGCTCACCAGGCGCGCGACCTCGGCGACCAGCGGTTCGGGATCGAGTCGCGACAGCTCCTCGTCGAGGCGCCCGCGCCGCTGGCGCAGGCGTTCCCGGCGCTCCTCGAGCTGGTCGGTCCGCGTGCGCTCCACCTGCGCCTGCTGGGCCGGCTCGGTGGCCGCCGTGTTGAAACTCTCCCACTCGGCCTGCCAGCCCTGCATCGTCTCCTCGGCCGCGGCGCGCGCGGCACGGGTCGCCTGCTCGCGTTCACGCGCCGTGGCCAGCTGCGGCTCGGACTCGGCGAGGGTGCGCTCGAGTTCGGTCAGGCGCGCACGGTCGTGGTCGAGGTGGCGCTGCAGCTCGCTGCGTGAACTGGCCAGCTCCTCCGCCTCGCGCGCCTGGCGCTGTTCGATCTCGCGCGCGTGCTGGATCGCCTGCTCGACCTTGCTGACCTCGGCGCCGACGGCGTAGAAGCGGCCCTGGATCTCGTTGAGCTGGTCGCTGGCGTGCACGTGCGCGGAGCGCTGCTGCTCGAGGGAGGCCTCGACGCGGCGCACGTCGGCGATCGCCTGCTCGAGGGCGGTGGTCTCGCCGCCCGCCTTCTGTTCGAGCTTGTGCAGCTGCTCACCGAGCGCGCGGGAGTTCAGCGCGAGCAGCTCGGCGTGCACCTTGCGCTCCTGCTGCTTGAGTTCCTGGTAGCGCTCGGCGGTGCGCGCCTGGCGCTTGGCGTGCTGCAGCTGGCGGTCGACCTCCTCGCGCAGGTCACTCAGGCGCTCGAGGTTCTCCTCGGTGTGGCGGATGCGGTTCTCGGTCTCGCGGCGCCGCTCCTTGTACTTGGAGATGCCGGCCGCCTCCTCGAGGTAGACGCGCAGCTCCTCCGGCTTGGCCTCGATCAGGCGCGAGATCATGCCCTGCTCGATGATCGAATAACTGCGCGGACCGAGCCCGGTGCCGAGGAACACGTCGGTAATGTCACGGCGGCGGCAGCGCGCGCCGTTGAGCGAGTAGGTCGAGACGCCGTCGCGGCTGACCTGGCGCTTGATGGCGATCTCGGCGTACTGCGCGTACTGGCCGCCCAGCGAGCCGTCGCTGTTGTCGAAGGTCAGCTCGATCGACGCCACGCCCACCGGCTTGCGCGAGGTCGAGCCGTCGAAGATGACGTCGGCCATCGACTCGCCACGCAGGTGCTTGGCCGAGCTCTCGCCCATCACCCAGCGCACCGCGTCGATGATGTTCGACTTGCCGCAACCGTTCGGGCCGACGACGCCGACCAGGTTGCTCGGGATGTGGATCGTGGTCGGGTCGACGAACGACTTGAACCCGGTCAGCTTGATCTTCTTTAATCTCATTCTGATTCTAGTAAAGTGTTCTATTTATATGATAATTATTGATTAATTGCTGGATTCAACGGGCTGCCAAGAGCGTTCGCGAATGGTGTAGAGTATACCGCCCCGTCAGCACGGCCAGCCACGATGTCGACCCAGCCCAGCCAGGACCTCGAGACCTTTCCCAACCCGCAGCCCGAACGCGACTACACCATCCGCATCCGCGTTCCGGAGTTCACCTGCCTGTGCCCCAAGACCGGCCAACCCGATTTCGCCACGCTGCATCTCGAGTACGTCCCTGACCGGCTCTGCGTCGAGCTCAAGTCGCTGAAGCTCTACGTCTGGTCGTTCCGCGACCAGGGCGCGTTCCACGAGGCGGTGACCAACCGCATCCTCGCCGACCTGGTCGCGGCATGCGCGCCGCGTTTCATGCGCCTGACCGCGGAGTTCAACGTCCGCGGCGGCATCTACACCAGCGTGGTTGCCGAACACCGTGCCACCGACTGGGTCCCGCCCGCGCCCGTCACCCTGCCCTAACCGCCTCAGCCGCGCATGCGGCGCTTTGCGGCGATGCGCATGCGCAATGCGTTGAGCTTGATGAAGCCCTCGGCGTCCTTCTGGTCGTAGGCGCCGGCATCGTCCTCGAAGGTCGCGATCGACTCGTCGAACAGGCTGTCGCTCTCCGAGCGACGCCCGACCACGCTGACCCCACCCTTGTAGAGCTTGACCCGCACGCTGCCGTTCACGGTGGCCTGCGAGGCGTCGATCATGGTCTGCAGCATCTCGCGCTCGGGGCTCCACCAGTAGCCGTTGTAGACCAGCTCGGCGTAGCGCGGCATCAGCTCGTCCTTGAGGTGCGCGACCTCGCGGTCGAGGGTCAGCGACTCGATGGCGCGGTGCGCCTTGAGCATCACGGTGCCGCCCGGCGTTTCGTAGCAGCCGCGCGATTTCATGCCGACGTAGCGGTTCTCGACGATGTCGGCCCGGCCCACGCCGTTGGCGCCGGCGACCTTGTTCAGGTGGGCCAGCACCTCGGCCGGACTCATCGCCGCGCCGTCGATGGCGACGATGTCGCCGTTGCGGTACTCGAGCTCGAGGTAGGTCGGCGCGTCCGGCGCCGCCTCGGGCGCCACCGTCCAGCGCCACATCGACTCCTCGGGCTCGGCCCACGGGTCCTCGAGGATCCCGCCCTCGTAGGAGATGTGCAGCAGGTTGGCGTCCATCGAATAGGGCGACTTCTTGCCCTGCTTGGCGAAATCGACCGGGATGCCGTGGCTCTCGGCGTAGGCCATCAGCTTCTCGCGCGACAACAGGTCCCACTCGCGCCACGGGGCGATGATGCGGATGTCGGGACGCATCGCGTAGGCGCCGAGCTCGAAACGCACCTGGTCGTTGCCCTTGCCGGTCGCGCCGTGGCTGATCGCGTCGGCCCCGGTGGCGTTGGCGATCTCGACCAGCCGCTTGGCGATCAGCGGCCGGGCGATCGAGGTGCCGAGCAGGTACTCCCCCTCGTAGAGGGCGTTGGCGCGGAACATCGGGTAGACGTAGTCGCGCACGAACTCCTCGCGCAGGTCCTCGATGTAGATCTCCTTGATGCCGTAGGCCTTGGCCTTGGCGCGCGCCGGCTCGACCTCCTCGCCCTGGCCGATATCGGCGGTGAAGGTGACCACCTCGCACTGGTACTCCTGCTGCAGCCACCGCAGGATAATGGAGGTATCGAGGCCGCCCGAGTAGGCGAGCACCACTTTGTTTACACCGGACCCTGACATGCGCTTTGCTCCCGCTGAGCCATCCGCGTCGCGGAGGTCTCCGTTAGTTGGACAGGCGGAGGATTATAGCAAGGTGCCGGCCGTTACGGCATTGCCGCAACGCATCGGCAGGACGCGGGT
>CBDTVS010000268.1:0-3522 GCA_965364245.1 uncultured Gammaproteobacteria bacterium
ACCATGGGCCCGACGTCGCGATCCGGACCGGTTCCCGCCTCAAGCGTCTCGGCAAGGGCCTGCAGCAGCTCCGGGGAGAGTCCCGCGGTCAGCTTCCGACCCCGCAGGTCGACCAGTTCCACTGCTGGCTGCGCCGCACCACCGGCCCGGGCCGGCAGGCGCAGGGTGCGATAGCGCCCCAGTCCGGCGTTGCGCAGGCTCTCGAGCGACGGTGTCGCCGAGCCGAGCACCACCGGGATGCCCTCGCCGCGGGCCCGCATCACCGCCACGTCCCGCGCGTGGTAGCGGAAGCCGTCCTGCTGCTTGAACGAGGCGTCGTGCTCCTCGTCGACCACCACCAGGCCGGGGCGTGCCAGCGGGACGAAGACCGCCGAGCGCGTACCCACGACCACGTCCGCAGACCCCTCGCTGGCCGCGCGCCACGCGGCATGCCGTGCCCCCTCCGCGAGTCCCGAGTGGAGCACCGCCGGGCGGCGCCCGAAATGGCCCGCGACCCGCTCGAGGAGCTGGGGTGTCAGGCCGATCTCGGGCACCAGCAGCAACGCCTGGCGACCGCGCGCGACGACCTCTTCAATGGCGTGCAGGTAGACCTCGGTCTTGCCGCTGCCGGTCACCCCGTCGAGCAGCAGCGCTGCGAAGCCGTCGCAGGCCGCGATCGCATCGACGGCCTGCTGCTGACCCGCGTTGAGCGCGTGACGCGGCGTGCGCGTGACCGTGGCCCCAGCCGCGTCCGCCGCCCCCGCGTCGACCCTGAAGGGCTCGACCAGGCCCTTGCCCTCGAGGGCGCGCAACGCCCCACGCCAGTCACCTTCGAGCGTCGCCAGTTCCTCCGCGCCGGCCCCGGGCTCGCCGCGTCCGACCAATGCGGCGTGCACGGCGGCCTGGCGTGGGGCTCGTGCCAGCTCGCCCCGGTCGATCGCCAGGCCACCCGGCGTCAGGCGCCAGCGTGTCACCTGACCGGCGCCCCGTTCGTCGCCCTTGCGCAACATGGCCGGCAGCGCGGCGGCGAACACCTCGCCGAGCGGATGGTGGTAGTAACGCGCGGCCCAGGCGAGCAGTTCGAGGTCGCGCTCGGAGAACCGTGGTCCGGCGTCGAGCACCGCCTCCACGTGCCGCAACCGTCGCGTCCCGACCTCGATGGAGCGCGTCCCGGTGACCACCCCGACCACTCGGCGCCGGCCGAACGGCACCCGCACGCGCACACCCGGCATCGGCAGCGACCCTGCGCAACCGGGCGCGGGCAGGTAGTCGAAGGTCTGCCTCAGGGGCACCGGGACGGCCACTTCGAGAACGGGCTGGGCGGGCATGGCGGGACTCTAGCACCGGCACGGCTGGGACGCAGGACCATGCGTCACCTTAGCGACGCACGTTGAGTGCACTTGTCATCAGACTGCGCTAAGTGCCTAGCCGTGTTGGGTTTCGTTTTTCGATCCACACAAGCTGTGGATAAGTATGTGGACAGGCGCTGTACCAGTCGCCCAAGTGCTTGACAGCGTGGCCCCGGGCATGTTTTGGCCAGTTTCTGCTCAGGTTGGCATATGAGTAATTATATCAATGCGTTACGTAAACTTTCCGTGCCATGAAGCAAGACCGTTAGCCATTCGACTCGAACGCTCTCGGCCGCCGATCGCATTGTGCATAACACAATCGCCGCTTCTACCCATGCTGCGTGGCGAAACTCCCAATGCGAACGCATACTTGGCGCTCCGGAGCGGGATCAAGCGATGGACGAATCGGCCCAGGAGCTGCATGCGCGGCGGTACCGTCACGGCCTGCTGGCGATGCGCGGCGGCCTGGTCGCGGCGCTGTTCAGCGTGCTCGTGATCCCGGTCGGCGAAGGCCAGCTGTTCGCCTTCTTCGCCGCCTGCCTTGGCATCGCCTGGGGCGCCTGGCAGCGGCGGCGTCACTGCCCGCTACGGCGGCGGCAGGCGGAAAAAGGCTAGCTACTCGACGGTCACCGACTTGGCGAGATTGCGCGGCTGGTCGACGTCGGTGCCGCGCAGCACCGCGACGTGGTAGGCGAGCAGCTGCAGCGGCACGGTGTAGACGATCGGCGCGATCACCTCGTCGGTCGGCGCCACCTCCATCACCTCCACCCCGGGTCCCGCGGCCAGGCCCGAGCCCGGATCGGCGAACACATAGAGCCGCCCGCCCCGCGCGCGGACCTCGTGCAGGTTCGACTTGAGCTTCTCGAGCAGCTCGTTGTTCGGCGCCACGGCCACCACCGGCATGTCGTCGTCGACCAGCGCCAGCGGCCCGTGCTTCAGCTCACCCGCCGGGTAGGCCTCGGCGTGGATGTAGGAGATCTCCTTGAGCTTCAGCGCCCCCTCGAGCGCAACCGGGTAGTGGTCGCCGCGACCGAGGTAGAGGGCGTGGTGCTTGTCCGCGAACGCCTCCGCCATCAGCGCGATCGCCGGATCGAGTTCGAGTGCATGCTCGACCTTGCCGGGCAGCGTCTGCAGCTGGCCCACCAGGTTGCGCTCGGTCGCCTCGTCGAGACGGTGGCGCCGGCCGAGCGCGATCACCAGCAGCAGCAGCGCGACCAGCTGGGTCGTGAACGCCTTGGTCGAGGCGACGCCGATCTCCGGCCCGGCGCGGGTCATCAGCACCAGCTCCGATTCGCGTACCAGCGAACTCTCGGGGACGTTGCAGATCGCCAGGCTGTGCGCGTAGCCGAGCTCCTTCGAGGCACGCAGCGCGGCCAGGGTGTCGGCGGTCTCGCCGGACTGCGAGATGGTCACGAACAGCGTCTCGTCCGGCACCACGTGGCGCCGGTAACGGAACTCGCTGGCCACCTCGACCCAGCACGGCAGACCGGCCAGCGCCTCCATCCAGTAACGCGCCACCGAGCCGGCGTGGAAGCTGGTGCCGCAGGCGACGATCTGCACGGCGCGGACACGGTCGAAGATCGCCGCGGCACCGGGACCGAACGCCTGTTCGAGCAGGCGGCCGCCGCCCAGCCGTCCCTCCAGGGTATCGGCCAGTGCACGCGGCTGCTCGTGGATCTCCTTGAGCATGTAGTGGCGGTAGTGGCCGCGCTCGACGGCATCGGCCGCGAGTTCGCTGGTGCTCACCGGGCGCTCGACCACCGCGCCGCCGGCATCGTAGATCGTGACCCCGTCGCGGTGCAGGTCGGCGATGTCGCCCTCCTCGAGGAACACGAACTTCTGGGTGACCGGCAACAGCGCCATGACGTCCGAGGCGATGAAGTTCTCGCCGATGCCGAGCCCGATGACCAGCGGACTGCCGCGGCGTGCGGCGACCAGGCGACCCGGCTCGTCGGCGCAGATCACGCCGAGCGCGTAGGCCCCCTCGAGCTCGGCCACGGTGGCGCGTACCGCCTCGAGCAGGTCGTGTCCGGCGGCGAGGAAGTCGTGGACGCGGTGCACCACCACCTCGGTGTCGGTGTCGGAATCGAACTCGTGGTCCACCTGCGCGCTGCGCAGCGCCTCGAAGTTCTCGATGATGCCGTTGTGCACCAGCGCGACACGGTCGGCGCAGATGTGCGGGTGGGCGTTGGCC
>CBDTVS010000269.1:0-3520 GCA_965364245.1 uncultured Gammaproteobacteria bacterium
CCCAGCCGTTGGCGCCGTTGTAGCCCTCGCCCCACCAGCCGTCGAGCACGCTGAGGTTGACCACGCCGTTGATCCCGGCCTTCTGTCCCGAGGTGCCGCTCGCCTCCAGCGGGTACTCCGGGGTGTTGGCCCAGACGTCGCAGCCGGCGACCAGCTTGCGCGCCAGCGCCATGTCGTAGCCCTCGACGAGCACGATGCGCCCCTCGAACTCGGGACGCTGGGCGAAGCCGTGGATGGCGCGGATCAGGTCCTGGCCCGGGGTGTCGCGCGGGTGCGCCTTGCCGGCGAAGATCAGCACCGCCGGCCGCTCGGGATCGTTGAGCAGCCGGGCGAGTCGCTCCGGGTCGCTGAAGAACAGCGTCGCGCGCTTGTAGGTGGCGAAGCGCCGCGCGAAGCCGATGGTCAGGATGTCCGGGTTGGCCGGGTCGAGGTGCTGGACCAGCCGCGCGACCTGGGTCGGGCCGACGCCGTTGCGGCGGTGCTGGGCGATCACCCGGCGGCGCACGTCGGCGAGCATCTCCATCTTCAGCGACTGGCGCACGCTCCAGAAGTTGTGGTCGGGGATGTCGTCGATGCGCTCCCAGTAGGCGTCGTTGCGCAGCTCGTTGCGCCACTGGCCCGAGAAGCGCATGTCGAACAGGTTGAGCCATTCACGGGCCAGGAAGGTGGGCACGTGGACGCCGTTGGTGACGTGCGTCAGCGGGTTCTCCTGCGGCGGGATCTGCGGCCACACCTCGTGCTCCATCGCCGCGGCGACCCGGCCGTGGATGGCGCTGACCCCGTTGTGGAACCGCGACCCCTGCAGCGCCAGCGTGGTCTGGTTGAACCGCTCGAGGTCGGGATCGAGCGAGCCGAGGGCAAGGAACGCGTCGGGCGCGAGGCCGAGCTCGCCGGCGAAGTCGCCGAGGTACTGCAGCGTCAGTGCGCGCGGGAAGATGTCGTGCCCGGCCGGCACCGGCGTGTGGGTGGTGAACACCGTGCCGGCGGCGACCAGCTCGAGGGCCGTGGCGAACGGCATGCCGGCCGCGACGTGCGCGCGGCAGCGCTCGAGGATCGAGAACGCCGCGTGGCCTTCGTTGATGTGCCAGACGGTCGGTTCCAGGCCGAGCGCGCGCAGGGCGCGCACGCCGGCGATGCCGAGCACCATCTCCTGCTGGATGCGGGTCTGCTCGTCGCCGCCGTAGAGCTGGTAGGTGATGGCGCGGTCGTCCTCGCTGTTCTCCGGCAGGTCGCTGTCGAGCAACACCAGCCGGATGTGACCGGCCTTGGCCTCCCACACCTTGAGCTGCAGCGTGCGCCCCGGCAGCGCGAGCTCGACCTGCACCGGTGCGCCGTCGGGTCCGGTCGCGGGGCGCACCGGCAGGTCGCTGAAACGGATCGGCGCGTAGTGGGCGATCTGGTTGCCGTGCGCGTCGATGGTCTGGGTGAAGTAGCCCTGGCGGTAGAGCAGGCCGACGGCGACGAACGGCAGGCCGATGTCGCTGGCCGCCTTGCAGTAGTCGCCGGCGAGGATGCCGAGACCGCCCGAGTAGATCGGGAAGCTCTCGTGGAAGCCGAACTCGGCACAGAAGTAGGCCACCAGGTCCCGGTCCGGGTCGAGCAGCAGCTGCAGGTCGCTGCGCGCGTGCTCGCGGTGGTAGGTGTCGTAGCTCGACACCACCCGGTTGTAGTCGTCCATGAACACGCGGTCCTCGGCCGCGGCGTCGAGCCGCGCCTGCGCGACCCGGCGCAGGAACACCTTCGGGTTGTGGTGGCACGCCTCCCACAGCCCGGCATCGAGGCGGTGGAAGAGGCCGCGCACCGCGCGGTCCCAGCTGTAGAGCAGGTCGTTGGCGAGTTCCTCGAGACGCGCGATCCGCTCCGGGAGCACGGGTTGAACCTCGAGGGTGAAGCGGGTGCCGGGCATGGCGGTGTCCTCGTCCTTGGGCTGGGCGGCCTGGGCGGCCGCGGGTCGCGATCAGGTGGCGGTCATGGTCGGACTTCGGCGCGTGGCACGAAGGTGACCGACGGGTAGGTGCGGCGCAGCTTCTTGCTGTGGAAGTTGGCGATGGTGCGCCCCGGCGCGTAACGCAGCCGGTTGCCGGGCACCACGCGCAGGCGGGGTGCGGCCAGCCACTGCTGTTCGCCGTCCCGCTCGATCAGCAGGTAGGTGTAGTTGTTGCTGTCCTGGGCCTCGAGCACGGTCCCGCTCAGCGGCAGCGCGTCGCTGGCCTGGTCGAGGCCCAGCGCGCGGTTGGCCTGCTCGACGCTCGGGTGGCCGGGCGGAGGCGCGGCCGGCGTCACGCCCGCCGTGAGCAGCAGGGCGAGCGGGAGCGACAGCAGGTGGCGGAGGGGCGACGACATGGGATCTGTTCCTGGCTGCGTCGAGGTTAGACACCCCCGCGCCGCGCGGCAACTCCCGGTTGCCGGCCCCTGCCGCGCACCCTAGAGTGAGTGCACCATCACGGAGCACGCGATGCCCGCTGCCTACCTGCCCAGCGTCTGCCCGCACGACTGCCCGAGCACCTGCGCGCTGGAGGTCGAGCGTCTCGCGCCGGAGCGCATCGGCAAGCTGCGCGGCGCGCGTGGCAACGACTTCACCCAGGGGGTGATCTGCGCCAAGGTCGCGCGCTACGCCGAGCGGGTGCACCACCCCGAGCGGCTGACCACGCCGCTGCGCCGCGTCGGGCCGAAGGGCAGCGGCCGCTTCGAGCCGATCGACTGGGCCACCGCGCTCGACACCATCGCCGCGGCGTTCGTTGAGGCGACCGAGCGCCACGGTGCCGAGGCGGTCTGGCCCTACCGCTACGCCGGCACCATGGGGCTGGTGCAGCGCGATGGCCTCGAGCGGCTGACCCACTGCCTCGGTTACTCGCGCCAGCACAAGACCATCTGCGCCAGCGCGATCGGCGCGGCGCTGAGCGCGGGGCTCGGCGCGTCGCGCGGCACCGACCCGCGCGAGATCCCCGACAGCGACCTGGTGGTGTTCTGGGGCATGAATGCCGCGGCGACCCACGTCCACGCGCTGCACCTCGCGCGCCAGGCGCGGCGCCGGCGCGACGCGCGCATCGTCGTCGTCGACCCCTACCGCAACCGCACCGCCGAGCTGGCCGATCTCCATCTGCCGCTGCAGCCCGGCACTGACGGCGCTCTGGCGTGCGCGGTGATGCACGTGCTGTTCCGCGACGGCCTGGCCGACCGCGACTACCTGGCGCGCTACACCGACCGTCCGGTGGACCTCGAGCGCCACCTCGAGTCGCGCGGCCCGGACTGGGCGGCCCCGATCACCGGCCTCGACCCGGCCGTCATCGAAACCTTCGCCCGTGAGTACGGCGCCACCCCGCGCAGCCTGATCCGGCTCGGCTATGGCCTGTCGCGTTCGCGCAACGGGGTGCCCAATGCCCACGCGGTGACCTGCCTGCCGGCGGTCAGTGGGGCGTGGCGCCACCGTGGCGGCGGGCTGCTGCAGTCCAACAGTGCGCTCTACCCGCTCGACACCACGCTGATCCCGCTCGGGCGGTCACTACAGCGGGAAGCGGCC
>CBDTVS010000270.1:0-3514 GCA_965364245.1 uncultured Gammaproteobacteria bacterium
TGCGGCTTGCGCCAGGATTGGAGGGCCAGGCATGGGCGCACGCCTGCCACCTCGAGTATGGAACCACCCGGCTGCGCTACGAGCCGTGGGAGGCCTTCATCGCCGCGCATGGCGACTGGCTCCACTTTCGCAACCGCGTGCCGCACGCGCTGCGCACGTCGCCGGACGCAGCGGCCCCCCGCGTCACCTGGGTCGGTACCGATCACGAGCTGGAACTGCTGGAGCTCTCCGGCGACTGGATGCGGGTACGGGTCCGCCAGCCGGCCTGGAGCTGCGTCGGCCAGGACCGGCCGTTCCCGGGCCGTGTTGACGAGGGCTGGGTGCGCTGGCGTGACGCGGTGACCGGACCGTGGACCTGGATCTACAGCCGCGGCTGCTGAGCGGTGCGGGGCGTCAGGCCGTGGGCACCTCGGCGACCTCGACCTCGGTCGCCCCGCTGAGTTCGAGCAGCCGGGCGTAGCCGATCGGCACCGCCGAGGCGGCGTTGCCGGCAGCGGGGTAGACGATGGCGAAGCGCTTCAGCGACGCGTCGAGCAGCCGCGGCAGCGCGTCGGGCAGCAGGAACGGGCAGACCCCGCCCGGGACGTAGCCGGTCCATGCGACGACCTCGTCGGGACGCGCCATCGTCACCTTGCCGGACAGTCCGGTCGCCCGCTTGAGCCACGCCTGCTTGACCTTCGCGTCGCCGGCCGCGATCACCGCGACGTGCGCCGTGCCGATGCGGAACAGCAGCGTCTTGGCGATCTGCCCGACCGCGCAACCGACCGCGGCGGCGGCGGTCTCCGAGGTCGGGGTGGGCACATCGAACTCGCGCACCTCGACGCCGTGGCCGGCGAGCCAGGCACGCACCTCGTCGATCGAGGGCACGGTTCAGGCGGGGGCGGCGACCATGCGCGGCATCTGCTGCTCGACATGGACGATGGCGTCCGGCCCGCAGGTGCCGGCGCACAGGTCGCAACCGGTGCACAGCGTCGAGTCGATGTCGACGAACAGCAGCTCCTTCTCGCTGCCGTTCGGCTTGACCGTCATCTCGCGGCGCGTCACCGAGATCACCGGGCAGCCGACGTCGAGGCAGTTGCCGCAGCCGGTGCAGTCGTCGGCGACCACGCGGTAGGGCCTGTGCGGCGTGAACTTGTCGATCAGCACACACGGCTGGTTGGTGATGACCACCGACACCTCGGGAATCTTGGTCTCCTCGCGCAGCGTGCGGAACAGCACCGGCAGCTGGTAGGGGTCGACGACGTGGATGCGCTCGGGCTTCACGCCGAGCGCCTCGACCAGCTTGGCGAAGTCGACCTCGGGGGCCGGGTCGCCGCGCAGGTCGCGGCCCGAGGCGGGGTGTTCCTGGCCGCCGGTCATGCCGACCGTGCGGTTGTCGGCGATGACCACGGTGAGGTTGCCGCCGTTGTAGACCGCGTTGAGCAGCCCCGGCATGCCGGTGTGCAGGAAGGTCGAGTCGCCGATCACGCCGACCACGCGGCGGTTCGGGTCGCTGTCGCCGCGCGCCTTGTCGATGCCGAGCGCGATGCCCATCGACGAACCCATGCAGATCGCGGTGTCCATGGCGTTCCACGGCGGACCGTAGGCCAGCGCGTAGCAGCCGATGTCGCCCGGGATGGTCAGGTTCTTGCGCAGCCGGGAGAGGCACACCGACAGCCCGAGGTGCGGGCAGCCCGGGCACATGGTCGGGGGGCGTGGAAACAGCGCGGCCGGGTCGGCCGGCGGTGCGGCGGCGGCCTCGGCGACTAGCGCCTCGCCGAACAGCGGTGCGAGCGCCGGGCGCAGCACGTTCGGGGTCAGCTCGCCGATCACCGGCAGCAGATCCTTGCCGCGGCAGGCGATGCCGTTGGCGCGCGCCTCCATCTCGATCAGCGGTTCGACCTCCTCGGCGACGACCAGCGTGTCGACGGTCGCGGCGAAGGCGCGGATCCGCTCGACCGGCAGCGGGGTGCCGAAGCCGAGCTTGAGCACCGGCGCGTCGGGGAACGCCTCCTGCACGTGCATGAAGACCGGGCCCGAGGTGACGAAGCCGACGCGGCGGTCGGGGCCGTCGTGGACGACGTTCAGCGGCGACGCCTCGCTCGCCTCGCGCAGCGCGACGTCGCGGGCGTGGTAGCCGGGCAGGCGCCGCTTGGCCGTCGCCGGGGTCATGACCCAGCGGTTGGCGTCGAAGTGGAAGCCGGTCGCCGGGTGGGGTTCGCGCGCACCGACCGTGACCGGGTTCTTGACGTGGCAGATGCGCGTGGTCAGGCGCAGGATCACCGGGGTCTCGTAACGCTCCGAGATCTCGAACGCCGCCTTGACCATCGCCAGCGCCTCCTGGGCGTCGGCGGGTTCGAGCACCGGCATGTGGCCGAAGCGGCGCCAGTAGCGCGAGTCCTGCTCGTTCTGCGACGACGAGATGCCGATGTCGTCGGCGACCGCGACCACCAGGCCGCCGACCACGCCGGCCAGGGTCTGGCTCATCAGCGGGTCGGAGGCGACGTTCAGGCCGACCTGCTTCATCGCCGCGAAACCGCGTGCGCCGGTCATGCTGGCGCCGATCGCGACCTCGAGCGCCACCTTCTCGTTGACCGACCACTCGGCATGCAGGTCGGGGAAGTCGCCGAGGGTCTCGAGGATCTCGGTGGACGGGGTGCCGGGGTAGGCGGCGGCGACCGCGACGCCGGCCTCCCAGACGCCGCGGGCGACGGCCTCGTTGCCGGTCAGCAGCAGGCGCTCGCCGGGTTGCGCGGTGGCCAGGTGACTCACGTGGACCTCTCGGGTGGCGAATCGGACGGACGGTGCGCCACGCCGCATGGCCTGGAACCCGCCCACGTATTGATGGCCATCGTAATTCACGTTAACGTAAACGTAAATACGACGATCGCCACGCCACCGGCACCGCCGGCAGGACGGGCGACGATCGCGGGATCCGCGCCCGCGCCACCGGAGCAGCATGGCCGAGAGATCGTTCGCAAAGGAGGTCCAGGACCTGCGCATCGGCGCCGGCGAGACCTTCCGTGGCGAGGGCATCCTCGCCGTCACCAAGGCGCTGCTGCAGTCCGGCGTCGCCTACGTCGGCGGCTACCAGGGCGCGCCGATCTCCCACCTGATGGACGTCCTCGGCGACGCCCAGCAGCAGGGCATCCTCGACGAGTGGGGCGTGCACTTCGAGTCGAGTGCCTCGGAGGCGGCCGCCGCGGCGATGCTCGCCGCGTCGGTCAACTACCCGCTGCGCGGGGCCGTGACCTGGAAGTCGCCGGTCGGGACCAACGTCGCCTCCGACGCGCTGGCCAACCTGTCGTCGGGTGGCGTCAAGGGCGGCGCGCTGGTGATCGTCGGCGAGGACTACGGCGAGGGCTCCAGCATCATGCAGGAGCGCACCCACGCCTTCGCGATGAAGTCGCAGCTCTGGCTGCTCGACCCGCGGCCGAACCTGGAGTCGATCGTCGCCGCGGTCGAGCACGGCTTCGCGCTCTCCGAGGCGAGCCGCACCCCGGTGATGCTCGAGCTGCGCATCCGTGCCTGCCAC
>CBDTVS010000271.1:0-3512 GCA_965364245.1 uncultured Gammaproteobacteria bacterium
CTGGCCGTTCTCGGCACCCGCCTGCCCACCGGAAACCGGCGCGTCGAGGAAGTGAAAACCGTGCTGTGTGGCGGCGGCGGCGAGTTCGCGGGCCACGTCGGCCGAGGCGGTGGTGTTGTCGACGAAGATGGTGTCGGCGCCCATCGCCGCGAACGCCCCGTCTTCACCCAGCGTGATCGAGCGCAGGTCGTCGTCGTTGCCCACGCAGCTGAACACGATGGCCGCACCCTTGGCCGCTTCGGCCGGTGTCGTCGCGTGACGACCGCCGTGCTCGGAGACCCACGCCTCGGCCTTCGCGGCGGTGCGGTTGTAGACGGTGACCGGGTAGCCGGCGTTGGCCAGGTGACCGGCCATCGGGCCACCCATGACGCCGAGACCGAGAAACGCGACGGGGGTCTGAGCGGGTTCGTGCTGGGACATCGTGGGCCTCCTTGGCGGCGTTGTTATCGAAGTGGGACGGCACCGTACCATGGAACTCCGGCGGGCCAATACCCCCGGAGGTCAGCTGTGGCGCGGGTGTGGGGCGTGCGCCCCGGCAGGATTCAGTCGGCGCGGGCCTGGCGGGTGACGTCGACGTGCAGGGTCAGTTTCTGCCCGGGCTGCAGCAGGTCGCTGCCGAGGTCGTTCCAGCGGCGCAGGTCGGCGATGCTGACCCTGAAGCGGCTCGCGATGGCGTACAGCGAATCGCCCGGACGCACGGTGTAGCGGATCCGCTGCAGCGTGGCGCGGCCGTTCGGCGTGGCGGTCGTCGTGCCCTGGGCCTGGGGTGGCAGCCAGACCGTCAGATCGCGGCCGACGGCGAGGGTGTCGCGGCTGCCCATGCCGTTCCAGCGGGCCAGGCTGCGGGTCGAGACGCCGTAGCGCCGCCCGATGCTCCACAGGCTCTCCCCGCCGCGCACGGTGTGGGTGACACGCTGCGATCCGGCGCTCGGTTTGTTCGCCGTGACACGTGCCTGGCGCTGGCCGGCGCTGTGGGTGTAGGCGTTGTTCGGCCTGGATGCGACCGGGATCAGCAGGTGGTGGCCGGCACGGATCATGTCGCCGTCGAGCTGGTTGACCTGGCGCAGCACCGCTGGCGTGGTGCGGTAGCGCTGCGCGATCAGGCCGAGGTTCTCCCCGCTGCGGATGCGGTGGCGGCGCCACTGCAGGCGCCCCTCGGGTTCGAGCGACGCGAGCTGGGTGCGGAACGTGTCCGCCTTGTCGCGCGGCAGCAGCAGGGTGTGGGGGCCGTCGGGGTCGGTGGCCCAGCGGTTGAAGGCCGGGTTGAGCAGGTAGAGCTCGTCGACGCTGATCCCGGCGAGGTCCGCCGCGCGTGCCAGGTCGATCTGGCCCCCGGTCTCGACCTCGGCGAGCACCGGCGCGTCGTCGACGCGGGGCAGGTCGATGCCGAACGCGGCGGGATCGCCGAACACCGCGCTGACCCCGAGCAGTTTCGGCACGTAGGCGGTGGTCTCGCGTGGCAGCTTCAGCGACCAGAAATCGGTCGGCTTGCCCGCCTTGGCGTTGCGCCTGACCGCGCGCATCACGGTGCCCTCGCCGGCGTTGTAGGCGGCCAGCGAAAGCAGCCAGTCGCCATCGAAATCGGCGTTCAGCTTCTGCAGGTAGTCGAGGGCGGCGCCGGTCGCGGCCTTGACGTCGCGGCGGCCGTCGTACCACCAGTTCTGCTTGAGGCCGTAAAGCCGCCCGGTCGAGGGGATGAACTGCCACAGGCCGGCGGCGCGGCCGTGCGAGTAGGCGAAGGGCTGGAAGGCGCTCTCGATCACCGGCAGCAGTGCGATCTCGCCGGGCATGCCACGCGCCTCGACCTCCTCGACGATCAGGTGCAGGTAGGGGCGCGCGCGCTCGACGACACGGTCGAGGTAGTCGGGGTGGCGGACGAACCAGTCGCGTTCCCGTACCGCACGCGGGTGGTCGTGATCCGGCAGCGCGAACCCGGCGGTAAGGCGCCCGATCAGGTCACCCGAGGTCTGCCCCCCCAGCGGTGCAGTCGGCACGGAACCGGTGTCGGCGTCCTCGGCCTGGGCATCGATCAGCTTCGGCGGCGGCTCGGTCGGAGCCTCGCGGACGTCGTGAATGGCGAGCAGGCGCTCGTCCGCGGGGCCCTCGCCAACGATTGCATTCGACTCGGTGAGCTGGGCGCCATTCTCGTCGACCGAGGCCTGCTCGGGCTGCACGGCGCAGCCGCTGACCAGCAGTAGCAGGGGTAGGACGAGGAACCCGGGGGAGCGCTTGGGATTCAAACTGGTGAATCTCTTAAGTTTTTGATTATGCGTGGATAATAACGACTTAACCGATATGGGTCAACGGTTTGGCAGGATGCCTTGCGCGAACTGTGAAGCCGGTCACACGCCGGGCTGGTCTCCGGCGGTCGCGACGCGCAGGCGCCCCAGGCGGATGCCGCTGCGGGAGAGCACGCCGAGCGCCAGGAGCGTGGTCGGCAGGTACTGGATGGCATGCATCACCAGCGCCGCGGCCAGCGCCTGTTCGCGTGGCACGCCGAACCAGCCGAGCGCGAGGACGATCGCCGCCTCGTAGACGCCCAGCGCCCCGGGCGACGACGGGATGGCCATCCCTGACGCGGCGACCACGAACACCACCAGCACCTGCGCCGGGGCGAGTTCGAGGTCGAAGACCCAGGCCAGCACCAGCCAGGAGCCGCTCGCGTAGAGCAGCCAGATGAGCACGCTGAGCAGTGCGGTTCCGAACAGGGTGCCGCGCACCATGCGCGTGTCCAGGTGGGTGTGCACGTCGTGCAGGAAGGTGCGCAGGCGTGGCCACGGCAGCCGCCCGATGGCGCGGCGCACCGGTTGGCCGAAGCGGATCACCCCCCAGGCGACGCTCCACGCGGCGAGCAGCGCGAGGGCGACCGGCACCAGCAGCGTGTCGTGCAGGTAGGGGTAGGCGCCGGCCAGCGCCATCAGCACCAGCACGTTGAGGTCGAAGAAACGCTCCCAGCCGACGATCACCGCCGCCTCGCTGAACGGCATCGCGCCACGCTCGCGCAGGTAGAGCGCCTTGGCCAGTTCGCCGAGCTTGGCCGGCAGCAGGTTGTTGACCCCGAGCGCGACCATCGACGCGGCGAGCCCGGTACGCAGGCGCAGGCGCTGGTGACTCAGCACACGCAGGCGCAGCGCCAGCGCGAAATAGCCGAAACCGGTGAACAGCGTCACCAGCAGCACGCGCAGCGGGTCGACGTTGACCAGCGTCTCGAACAGGCCGCGCGGATCGACGTTCCACAACGCGTAGGCGAGGCAGCCCACGACCAGTGCGGCACGCAGCAGCCGGCCGGGCCAGCGTGACCGGCCCGGCGGCGGGTTGGGCGGGGTGTCGGAGCCCGTCACGACACCGGCGTACGGCACGGCCCGGAATGGTTCACGCATTCCGACCGGGTGGCGTGGGTTTGCGGCATGTCCGTTCCAGTGAAGAATCGGGCGCAGTATAGCGACCAGCAATCTGCATTGCGGCAGGTGTGGGGCGTTATCGGTATGAGCGCCGGATTCGGGTGCGCTCTA
>CBDTVS010000272.1:0-3501 GCA_965364245.1 uncultured Gammaproteobacteria bacterium
GAGCTGCGCGAGGTCGGAGTAGAGGTAGGCGGGGTAGCCCTTGCGCCCGGGAATCTCGCCGTGGCTCGCGGCCACCTCGCGCAGCGCCTCGCAGTAGTTGGTCATGTCGGTCATGATCACCAGCACGTGGCGCTCCTCGCGGAACGCGAGGTACTCGGCGGCGGTCAGCGCGAAGCGCGGTGTCAGCAGGCGCTGGGTGCTCGGGTCGGAGGCGAGGTTCAGGAACAGCGCGGTGTGCGCCAGCACGCCACTCTCCTCCATCGAGCGGCGGAAGTACTCGGCCACGTCGTAGGGGATGCCGATGCCGGCGAAGACGATCGCGAAGCGTCCACCTTCGTCGTCGGGCAGGCGCGCGTGCTGGGCGATCTGCACCGCCATGCGGTCGTGGGGCAGGCCGCCACCGGAGAAGATCGGCAGCTTCTGACCACGCACCAGCGAGTTCATCAGGTCGATCGCGCTGATCCCGGTCTCGATGAAGTCGGCCGGCTTGGCGCGCGCGGTCGGGTTGAGCGGCATGCCGTCGATGCGCCAGCGCTGGGTGCCGGGCAGCGGTGGGCCACCGTCGAGGATGCGCCCGACACCGTCGTAGACACGCCCGAGCAGTCCTGGGCCGACCGCGAACAACAGCGGCTCGCCGAAGAAACGCACCCGCGGCCCCTCCAGCGCCAGCCCGGCGGTCGACTCCAGCACCTCGATGACGATGGTCTCCTCGTCGAGCACCGCGACCCGGCCGAGGCGGCCGCGACCGTCCTTGCCGATCACCTCGACGGCGTCGTTCAGGCCGACGTCCAGGTTGCGCCGCAGGAACAGCAGCGGACCCTCGATCCGGCGCAACGTGCCGCTGGTGTAGAGATCAGCCAGCATCGGCCCGCTCCGTGGTCAGTGCGTAGAACTGGCTGTCGATATCGCGCTGCAGGAGGTCGAAACGGTCGAGTGCATCGTTCGAGATCTCCTCGCCCATGCGCTGCAGGCGGCGCAGTACCGGCAGGTCGCCGATGGCATCGACATCGGCGCCCCGTTCCAACGCCTTGTCGGCGTGGTCGATGACGCTGCCGAGCAGGCGCATCATCGCGGTCAGCCGCGCCGGCGAGGCGAAGCGGTCGATCGGCGAGAACGCCGACTGGCGCAGGAAACCCTCACCGATCAGCTCGGCACACAGCAGGGTCAGCTGCTGGCGCTGCGGCAACGCGTCGCGACCGACGATGCGCACCATGCGCTCGAGTCGCTGCTGCTCGCCGAGCAGGGCGAGAAAGCGCTTGCGCAGCTCAGGCCACTGCGGGTTGCCCTGGCCCTGCCACCAGGCGGCGAGGCCATCGGCGTCATCGGAATAGGAGAGCAGCGGGTGCACGGCCGGGAAGAAGCGCGCCTGCGCCAGTGCCCGGTCGAGCGACCAGAAGGTGCGGATGTAGCGCCGCGTGTGGGTGGTGACCGGCTCCGAGAAGTCGTCGGAAGGCGGGCTCACCGCGCTCATGATGGTCACCGAGCCCTCCTGGCCATGCAGCGTCTCGACGCGCCCGGCGCGCTCGTAGAAGCCGGCCAGGCGGCTCGACAGGTAGGCCGGGTAGCCGGCCTCGCCGGGCAGCTCGCCGAGGCGTCCGGAGATCTCGCGCAGTGCCTCGGCCCAGCGGCTGGTCGAGTCGGCCATCAGCGCGACGTGCAGGCCGTGGTCGCGGAAGTACTCGGCGACCGTGATGCCGGTGTAGATACTCGCCTCGCGCGCCGCGACCGGCATGTTCGAGGTGTTGGCGATGATCACCGTGCGTTCCATCAGCGCGCGCTTGGTGCGCGGGTCCTGCAGTTCCGGGAACTCCTCGAGCACGCCGGCCATCTCGTTGCCGCGCTCGCCGCAGCCGACGTAGACGATGACGTCGGCATCGCACCACTTGGCGAGGTTCTCGAGCAGCACCGTCTTGCCGGTGCCGAAGCCGCCGGGCAGGGTCGCGCGGCTGCCGCGCGCGATCGGGAACAGGCCGTCGAGAATGCGCTGGCCGGTGATCATCGGTGGGCCGATGCCGAGGCGGTGGGCGACCGGGCGCGGTTCACGGATCGGCCAGGTCTGCTGCATGCGCAGTTCGTGGGTCGTGCCGTCGTCGGCGTGCAGTTCGCCGAGCGTCTCGGACTCCTGGTAGAGCCCCTCGCCGACGATGCTGCGCACCGTGCCCGAGGCGTGCGGCGGCGTCAGGCAGGGCAGCGTGACGCCGGGGCGCGGCTCGACGTGGCCGAACGGTGCGCGGGGGCCGAGCTGCTGCCCGCCACGCACCGCTGGCACGAAGCGGAAGGTTCCGCCCTCGTGCGGGCGCACGCCGGGCCAGATCAGCTCGGTCTCCAGGGCCGACAGGGGTCGCAGCAAGCCGTCGAGCACGTTGCCGAGCAGCCCCGGACCGAGCGGCGCCGAGAGCGGCGCGCGCTGGCCGACCACGCGGTGGCCGGGGCGCAGCCCGCCGGTCTCCTCGTAGACCTGCGCCACGATCTCGTCGTGGCTGATCCGGATCACCTCGCCCAGCAGCTGCTTCGGCCCGACCAGCAGCGCCTCGTTGGTCTGGAAGCTGCCTTCCGGTCGGGCCTTGAGCACCGCACCGCTGCACCAGGTGATGCGGGCCTCGCTCACGAGACGTCCTCCGCGGTGCTCAGCTCGGCGAGCAGCTGCGCCTCGATGCGGTGGCGTGCGGCGAGCAGGCCGTCGACGGTGGCGTCGAAACAGGCCTGGTCACGGCGCACGCAGAGCCCGGCGACGATCGGTTCCTCGGCCTCGAACGTGGCGCTGACGCCGGCGCGGTCGTGCAGCCAGTCGTGGATGCGCGAGCGCTCCTGCTGCGGCCAGTCGGGCGGGTGGGCGATGGTCCAGTGGTCGGCATGCAGCACCAGGCCGGCACGCTTGAGCGCCGCCTCGATCCAGGTGCGTCGCGAGGCCGGATCCTGCCAGCGGGCGAGCAGGGCGTCGCGCAGCAGGCGCCAGGCGCGTTCCAGTTGCTGTTTCTGGATGCGCTGCTGCTGCAGCCGGTGGTGGGTGTCGATGCGCGCTTCCATGCGCCGGTAGGCCTCGCGGTCGCGACGGCGTTCGCTGGTCACCGCCTCGCCGACCGCCTGGCGGGCGAAGCTGCGCGCCTCCGCGAGCAGCTGGCGCGCCCGGTTGGTCGACGTCTCGGCGAGGGCGTTGCAGCGCGCGTCGCGATCGCGGGCGACGGCCTCGAGCAGCGCGTCGAGGGTGTCGCGGGTGGTTTCGGGCGGGTTCACGATTCGACCCCGAGCTGGCCGAGCACGCCGCCGAGACGGTCGTCCGGAAGGTCGGTGTCGCGGGTGTCGGGCAGTACCACGAACAGCGGCGTCAGCGCCGCCTCCAGTTCTGCACGACGCCCGGCGGGCAGCGCGTCGGCGACGCTGGCGGCCACCATCACCAGTTCGGCATCGACCAGGGCCGCCTCCACGGCCGCGGGCTCGGCGCCCGCGTCGGGCACGCTGGTCTCCATCCCGGCGAGCCGGAATGCGGCAGCACCGGGCGGG
>CBDTVS010000273.1:0-3500 GCA_965364245.1 uncultured Gammaproteobacteria bacterium
CGCTGGCGCTCGCCTTCTTCACCTACAACCGCGGCCTGCCGCTGACGCTGCGCTCGGCGTTCTATCCGATCCTCGGCGATCGCGTCTGGGGCTGGCCCGGCCACGTGATCGACACACTGGCGGTGTTCGCGACGCTGTTCGGCCTCGCCACCTCGCTCGGCTTCGGTGCCGAGCAGGCGACTGCCGGTCTCAACTACCTGTTCGACGTACCCACCGGCGACACCACCAAGGTGGTGCTGATCCTGCTGATCACCGCCGCGGCGCTGATCTCGGTCCTCGCCGGTCTCGATGCCGGGGTCAAGCGGCTCAGCGAGATCAACATGACCCTGGCGCTGGTGCTGCTCACCTTCGTCATCGCGGTCGGGCCGACGGTCGAGGTGTTCACCGGCTTCTTCAGCGGGCTCGGCAGCTACCTCGCCAACGTGGTGCCGCTGAGCAACTGGGTCGGCCGCGAGGACACCGACTTCATGCACGGCTGGACCACCTTCTACTGGGCCTGGTGGATCTCCTGGTCGCCGTTCGTCGGCATGTTCATCGCCCGCGTGTCGAAGGGGCGCACGGTGCGCGAGTTCATCATCTGCGTGCTGATCATCCCGACCCTGGTCTGCGTGCTGTGGATGAACGCCTTCGGCGGCACCGCGGTGAGCCAGTACCTGAATTCCGGCTACACCGGTGTGACCGAGACCGTCGCCAACTGGGCGCCGGAGCTGTCGCTATTCAAGATGCTCGAGCCGATGCCGCTGTCGGGCATCACCTCGTTCATCGGCATCGTGCTGGTGATCGTGTTCTTCGTCACCTCGTCCGATTCGGGCTCGCTGGTGATCGACACCATCACCGCGGGCGGCAAGGTCGATGCGCCGGTCGCGCAGCGCGTGTTCTGGTGCACCTTCGAGGGCCTGGTCGCCATCGCCCTGCTGCTCGGCGGCGGCCTCGCTTCGCTGCAGGCCGCGTCCATTGCCACTGGGTTCCCGTTCGCGGTGGTGCTGGTAGCGATGTGCTACAGCATCTGGAAGGGCATCAGCACGGAGCCACGATGACCTACGGCATACATTCCCGGACGGACCCATGGAGGCGGTCATGCTGAAAAAGATCCTGCTCGCGGTGGACGGCTCGAAGTCCTCGCGCAAGGCCCTCGAATTCGCCAGCGAACTGGCGAAGCGATTCGAGGCCCATCTCCACCTGCTGCACGTCGAGCAGCCCCTGCACCAGGACAAGACCCTGGTGCTCGGGGGCGCTGCGGTGACCGTGCACGCCTCGGCCGATGAACTGCAGACAGCCGGACGCAAGGTCATCGAGGCGACGCGCAAGATCGCCGAGGACGCCGGCGTCGAACGCATCTCCACGGAGACCGTCACCGGTGATCCGGCCAAGCGCATCGTGGAAATCGCCGGTCAGCAGGCCGTCGACGCCATCGTGCTCGGCAACCGCGGGCTCGGCGACCTGGCCGGGCTGATGCTCGGCAGCGTCTCGCACAAGGTCAACCAGCACGCGCACTGCACCTGTATCACGGTGCACTGAGCCGCAGCGGGCTTCTCAGTCGCCCTTGGAGAACGGCCGCGGCAGTTCCAGGCGACGCACCAGGTACAGCGTCGCAAGTCCCGCGACGAAGGTCCCGATCACCGGTCCGAGATGCCCTGCGACGTGGGCGAAATAGACCGTGTAGCCCTGGATGCACAGGAAGGTGATCGCGAAGCCGCGCAGCTGGCGCAGCGCCAGGCGCCCGCCGAGCCACAGCGCCGCGAGGTTGAACAGCGTCCAGAGCACGTGGAAGAAGAACAGTTCGAGGACGTTCTCCTGATAGCTGCGCCAGAACTCGCCGAAGTTGCCGAACAGCGCCAGCAGCCACAGCGCCATCTCGGCGAAGAACATCCCCGCGCCGAGCCACACCTTGAAGAAACCGCGCTGGCGATGCAGCGCCCCGCCCTCCTCCGCATGACGGTGGGCGAACGCGAGCAGCACGATGCCAAGGCCCACCACCAGGAAGCGCAGCGGGAAGTTCATCGTGAACCAGTACATGCCCCAGCCGGAGACATAGCCCGTGTAACCGCCGAACCAGCTGAAAAAGACCACCACAGCGAGCACCAGCTGCAGCGGGTTGATCCGCAGGTACGCCACCGGCAGCAGGACCAGCAGGTCGATCAGCAACAGGGCCGGCCAGTTGCCAGAGCCGGTCGAGTAGATCACGCCGAGGGTGAAGGTCAGAGAGATCAGCAGGATGCCCGCGGCCGCTTCCAGCGCGTGGCCACTCCAGCGGTAGCCACGCCCGCCGAGGCGCACCCCGCCCGCGAACGCCGCAAGCATCGCCAGGCCGAGCACCACGGCGAGTTTCTCGAGCGTGAACTCGAACAGCTCGCGCGCGACCATCACCAGGCCTGACACGGCAGACAGCGCACCGAACACCGCGAACCAGCGGCCGAGGCTCAACCAGTCCCAGCGTCGCACCGGATAGAGCGCGGCGAGGTTCGTGTGCTGCGCGAAATCGAGCTGCCCCTCGCGCAGGAAGCGATCGAGCTGGCGCCGCATCACGCGGTTGAAGCGCGCGGGCGTCATGTCGCGTCCGCCCCGGGCTGACGCGCACGCCACTCGAAGGCGGCACCGAGCCCGAGGGCGATCAGGCCCGCAACGAGCAGGAAGCTGCCGGCGGACATGCGCTCCCAGAACGACTCGAACAGGCGCGTGTAGAGGTCGATCGCCAGGAACACCACGCCGAAACCGGTGAAGCGTGCGTCCTTCAGTGCGGCGCCGGCGACCAGCTGGGCGATCCCCACCGCGGTGAAGACCAATACCCACTCGAGGCCGCCGGGAAACAGCGACAGAAACCAGGTCGACAGGTTCAGGTAGAGCAGGCCGAAGATCACGTAGCAGTGGCCGAAACCGAAATGACGACGCAGTGGACCGGCCTCCAGGTGGTGCTCGTGGTAGAGCCCGAAACCGGCGCACAGGGTCGCCACCAGGGCCATGGTGCGCTCGTCGACGATTTCGGCCAGGTAACCGCCGTGACCGACGTAGGCGTGACCGCTGCCGATCCCGTGGAACAGGTAGACCAGGCCCAGGATCAGCGGCCAGCGTAGTCGAAAATGGTAGGCGGCAAGGAACGCAAGCGTCGCGACCAGCAGCATCAGCCACATCGCGGCACGGTCGCCGACGTCGCCGCCGGCTGCGTCGTAGAGCATCAGCAGCGCACCGTGCGCCAGCCCCAGCCCGGCGGTGAGCACCACGGCGCCGCTCCAGGGCCGCCGACGCTCGGTCGCCGTCGCCATCCGACCCCCCTGCACCACGCACCCCGCGGCCAGCGCTCCGAGCAGCAGGGCGATGACCAGGGGCGGAAGGTCGGCCAGCAGCAGGCCGACCACGCCCAGCCCCGATGAGAGCAGCAACAGCAGCGCCAGGCTCGCCAGCCAGCGGGTCAGCGAGCGGCGCCCGGACTCGGCATCATCGAATTGCGCCGCGAGACGATTGGCCGTCGCATCGTCGAGCAGCCCGCGATGGGCCCAGTCGAG
>CBDTVS010000274.1:0-3493 GCA_965364245.1 uncultured Gammaproteobacteria bacterium
CCCGCCGCGCAGCCCTGGAACAGGCCGTGCCCGCCGCCGCGCAGCACCAGCTCCTCGATCAGTTCGATGATGCCGCGCAGCCCGGTCGGCCCCTGCGGGTGGCCCCAGATCAGGGAGCAGCCGTAATTGTTCATGGCGTCGAGATCGGCGCCGGTGGCGCGCGCGAACAGGATGTCGTTGACCGCGAACGGGTTGTGCGACTTGATCGCGGCCAGGTCGCCGATCGCGAGCCCCGCCTGCGCCAGCGCCGCGCGTGACGCCGGCACGGTCGCCTCGGGCATGAACGCGAGGTCGGTGCGCGCCTGGCCGAAGCCGGCCAGGCGGATGCGCACGCCCGGCTCACGGCTCAGCTCGCGTGCCCGCTCCGGCGTCGCGACCACCAGCGCGGCGCTGCCGTCGGCCGGGTGGGTCTGACCGCCGAAGGTGACCGTGCCGCCCTCCTGCACCGGGCGCAGCTTGGCCAGCCCCTCGGCACTGGAGAGCGTCACCCCCTCGTCACCGTCCAGCGTCGTGACCACCTTGCGCAGCCGCGTGTCGGGCACCTCGAACGGCAGGGACATGAAGCGCTTCAGGAACGCCGCGTCGTCGGCCAGCGCCATGCGGTACTGCTCGGTGCGGCGCAGCACCACGGCGTGCTGCTCGGCGGTGGTGATGCCGTGCTTCGCCGCGACGTTCTCGGCGGTGTCGAGCATGGCGTGCGGACCGAGCGGATCGCAGCCGAAGTTGTCGAGCACCCAGTCCTCGTGGCTGCCGGTGCCGCCCGGCGCGCCCGGGTCGGGGTAGTAGAGATGCGGCCCGTTGGAGGTGCGGTCGCAGGTCGCGACCAGCGCCGCGGTGGCGAGCCCGGCATCGACCTCCTGGGCCGCGGCGAGCAGCGCCCGCGCGCCGGTGGCGCACGCCTGGTTGATGGTCGGACCGGTCAGCTGGCCGAGGCCGGCCATGCCGGCGAACCACGGCAGGCCGTAGAAGGCGTGCTGCTGCGGCACCGTGGTGCCGAGCACGCCGTAGTCGAACGCCTCGCCGGGCAACTCGCGCCGGGCCAACTCGCGACGCGCAACCCAGGCGGCGAACGCGACCGCATTGAGGCGCGCGAAGCTCCCCTGCCAGCGCGCGAACGGCGTCGACCAGTAGGCGCCGTAGGGAATTTCCGCGTGCAGGCCGGCCATGTCAGCGCGCCATCAGCGACGGCAGCCAGAGGGAGATGGCCGGGATCAGCACCAGCAGCGCCAGGCGCACGATGTCGACGATCCAGAACGGTGTGACGCCCTTGAAGATGGTCGCCAGCCGCACGTCGGGCAGCATGCCGTTGAGGACGAAGACGTTGAGCCCGACCGGTGGCGTGATCAGGCTGATCTCGGTGACCACGACGATCACGATGCCGAACCAGATCAGCACCATGTCGGGGTCGATCATGGTGCCGAAATCCAGCGCCTGCACCAGCGGGTAGAAGACCGGCACGGTGAGCAGG
The DNA here is from genome assembly GCA_965364245.1 of uncultured Gammaproteobacteria bacterium. GTDB lineage: Bacteria > Pseudomonadota > Gammaproteobacteria > QNFN01 > QNFN01 > QNFN01. The sequence goes on from CBDTVS010000274.1 coordinate 1,469, forward strand.
ATCATCGACAGGCTCTCGAGCACGCAGCCGAGCGCCACGTAGATCATCATGATCAGCAGCACCACCACCAGCGGCGAGAGGTCGTAGGAGGTGACCAGCGTGCCGAGCTGCGACGGCATGCCGGCGACGTTGATGTAGTTCGAGAAGATCAGCGCGCCGATCAGGATGGTGAAGATCATCGCCGTGGTGCGCACGCTCTCGGTCAGGATCTGCACCAGGTCGCGCCAGGCGAGCCGGCGCCGTAGCAGCGCGAACAGGAACCCGCCGAAAGCGCCGATGCCGCCCGCCTCGGTCGGCGTGAACACGCCGCCGTAGATGACGCCGATGACGATGATGAACAGCACCAGCACGCCCCACACGCCGGCCAGGGCGCGCCAGCGCGCGGGCCAGTCGAGGCGCTCGCCGGGTGGGCCGGCGGCCGGGTTCAGCATCACCGTGGCCTTGACGGCGACCAGGTAGAGCAGGATGCCGAGGATGCCGGGCACGACGCCGGCGATGAACAGCCGACCGATGTCGGACTCGGTCATGATGCCGTAGATCACCAGGATCACGCTCGGCGGGATCAGGATGCCGAGCGTGCCACCGGCGGCGATCGAACCGGCGGCGAGGCTGTCGGCGTAGCCGAAGCGGCGCATCGGCGGCATCGCCACCTTGGACATGGTCGCCGCGGTGGCGAGGCTCGAACCGCACACCGCGCTGAAGCCGCCGCACGCGACCACGGTGGCCATCGCCAGCCCGCCGCGACGGTGGCCGAGGAAGGCGTAGGAGGCGGTGTAGAGCTCGTCGGAGAGCCCGGCCTGGCGCACGAAGTTGCCCATCAGGATGAACAGCGGCACCACCGACAGGCTGTAGGCGAGCCCGGTCTCGTAGGTGACGTTGACCGCCATCGCCATCGACGGCGACCAGCCGACGGTCAGGCCGAACCCGGCGAAACCGACCAGGCCCATCGCGAACGCGATCGGCACGCGCAGCGCGACCAACAGCAGCAGGACGGCGAACGCGATCAGCGACTCGGTCATGGGCTGGGGACGGGACCGGCGTCAGTCGTCACGGCGCAGCTGCTCGCGGGCTAGCCAAAGGTAGACCAGGCCGGTCGCCGCGAGCATCACGCTCATGAAGTAGACCATCGGGCCGAGAGGGATCTCGAGGATCGCGGTGATGTCGCCGTAGCGCACGCTGTCGCCGGCCTTCTGCCAGACGTGGTAGCTGAGGATGAACAGCAGCACGCCGCACAGCGCGGCGATGACGGCGTCGCGCCAGTGGCGTACCGCGGCCGGGATCAGGCGGTCGAAGAGATCCACGGTGACGTGTTCGTCACGCGCGGTGACCAGCGGCAAGCCGGCGAAGATCAGCGTCGCCAGCGCCACCTCGGTCATCTCGAAGCCGCCGTAGACCGGGGTGTTGAACAGGTAGCGCCCGACCACGTCGACGAAGGTCAGCGCCATCATGAAGAACAACAGTGCGGAAGCGAGACCGCCGAGCCCGCGACGCAGCCAGCGCTGCGCCACGGGCCCGGCGGATTTCCCTTCGCCGGGCGTGGCCGTGTTCGGCTCCACTTACTTCCCGGCGGCGACCCTGGCGATCTCGGCACGCAGGTCGCCCATGACCTTCGCCCCATCGATGCCCTTGCCCTTGACCTCGCCGATCCACTTGTCTTCGAGGCTCGCGGTGCGTGCACGGATCTGGTTGACCAGGTCGTCGGTTGCGTCGATCACCTGCACACCGTCGGCCTTCATCGCCTCGACACCGGCCACGTCGACCGCGTCCCACGCCTTGCCAGAGAGGCGCGCGAAGTTCTCACCCGAGACCTTCATCACCGCGGCCTGATCGGCCTGCGACAGCCCGGCGAAGGTCTTCGGGTTCATGACCAGGAAGAAGCTGACGTTGTACAGGCCGTCCGGAACCAGCGTCGCGTGGCGCACCAGCTTGGTCAGCTTGAACGACTTGATCGACTCCTTCGGGAAGAACACGCCGTCGGCGACGCCGTTGGCCATCAACTCGTAGGAGGCCGGGGCCGGTTTGAGC
>CBDTVS010000275.1:0-3492 GCA_965364245.1 uncultured Gammaproteobacteria bacterium
CCTACCGCGACCCGCGTCTCGCCGAGACGCTGGCCGATTTCGATCGCTCGCTCGACTGGCTGCAGTCGACGGCCCACGAGGCACGGACGCTGGAGGAGGCGGTCCTCGGCGTCATCGCGCGCATCGACCAACCCGCCTCGCCGGCCGGCGAGGCGCAGCGCAGCTTCTACAGTCAGCTGCACGGCCGCACCCCAGAGCACCGGCGCGCCTTCCGCCAGGCGGTGCTCGGCGTCACCCTCGACGACCTCAGGCGCGTGGCCGACCGCCATCTCGACCCGGAACGCGCCTCGACGGCGGTGGTTTGCAGCCGCGCAGTCGAGGACGAGGCCGTGAATGCCGGACTCTCCATCGAATCCCTCTAGGCGCTCAGCGCCCAGCCGTCATAACCAGGGCCGCTTCCTCCGACGGGGAGGCGGGCTATCCCTTTTGGTCGGTTGAGGGAGCAATTGACCTATGGCAAATTCGACGCCAAGTAGAGCTGCCCTGATGCAGCCATAAAGAACGACTGGAGACTGGAGGTGCCCCTTTGGAGAGGGAGACTGAGACTAAGGAACGGTCAGGCCGTTTCGCATTCCTGCGCAAGCCCAGCACCCGCTACTCGGTAGGCGCGCTGCTGATCGTCGGCATGCTCTTCGCGAGCACGATGATCGCCGGTGGCGCCTATTTCATGGGCTACACCAACACGCTCGAGTTCTGCATCTCCTGTCACACCATGCGTGACACCGTGTACCAGGAGTACAAGGAGTCGCTGCACTACGCCAACGCATCCGGCGTGCGCGCCACCTGCCCTGACTGCCATGTGCCCAAGGCGTTCGGTCCGCTGATGGTCGCCAAGGTGCTCGCGGTGGCCGACGTCTACCACGAGATCGTTGGCAGCATCGACACGCCGGAGAAGTTCGAGGCGCGTCGCTGGCTGATGGCCAACAAGGTCTGGAAGCGGCTCGAGGAGACCGACTCGGGCACCTGCCGCAGCTGCCACGGCAAGGGGCACGACACCATGGTCCTCGAGGACCAGGACAAGCTGGCCCGTCGCAAGCACAAGCGCGCGTTCGAGGAGGGCGACAAGACCTGCATCGACTGCCACAAGGGCCTCACGCACAAGATGCCGAAGGAGCCCGACGAGCCGAGTCAGGCGCGTGCCGACGAGGACGAGCCGAAGCGGGCCGGTTGAGGCGTTGGATGCCTGACATGAACCTGACAGCTGGCAGGCGCGATATGACAGTGCCTGACATGACTGACATGAAATTGATCTCGATTCGCATGGTGTCCCGGGCCGTTGCCTGTGGCACGATGCGTGCTAGACCCTGTTGATACCGACGCCACCCATGGAAAGGGGTGTCAATAACGTAAGGATGCGTCGGTCGAGGGTCGACTCCGGGTACGAACCCAACAAGGGCGACCAGGGGTAAGAGGGGGCAGGCGGCCAGGACGCACGCCTCCGAGTCTGTAAACCAAAGGAGGCAATATGGGGATCACCACGATCAAGAAAGCCCTGCTGGCGGCCGGTTTGGCCTGTGCCGCATCGGGCGCATTCGCTGCCGGCATGGCCAGCCCGGCGATGCTCGGCGGCAACTGTGCAGGCTGCCACGGCGCTGGCGGCAACAGCAGCGGTCCGGCCACGCCCGGCATCGCCGGCATGACCAAGAACTACTTCGTCGCCGCCATGCTGGCCTACAAGTACGGTGATGACGAGGACGCGATCGAGAAGGCCGTCGCGGCCAGCGGCGGTGCGCTCGACGCCGACGAGTTCGAGGCGCTGCCGCGCGGTTCCGGCACCATCATGAGCCGTATCGCCAAGGGCTACGAGGACGCCGAGATCATCGCCATGGCGGATCAGTTCGCCACCGCGAAGTTCATGCGTCACGGGCAGAGCACCGACCAGGGTATGGTCGACAAGGGTGCGAAGCTGCACGAGGACAACTGCGAGAAGTGCCACGAGGACGGCGGGCGCACCAGCGTTGACGACGTCGGTATTCTCGCCGGCCAGTGGATGCCCTACCTGAGCAATACGCTCGCCGACTTCAAGGACGGCACGCGCAAGATGCCGAAGAAGATGGCGTCCAAGATGAAGGATCTGAACGCGGCCGATCTCGAGGCCCTGGTCCACTACTACGGCAGCCAGAAGTGAACGGGGGGATAACGAAAATGGCCAAGATCACACGCAGAAACTTCATCAAGACCACCGGCGCCGCGGGAGCGGCGACCATGGTCGGTCTGCCGAACATCGTTTTGGCGGCGAAGCACATGTCCGGCAAGAAGGTCGTCGTCGTCGGCGGCGGCATCGGCGGCGCCACCTGCGCCCGCTACATCAAGATGGCTGACAGCGGCATCGACGTCACGCTGATCGAGCCGAAGGCGAACTACCACACCTGCTTCATGAGCAACGAGGTGCTCGGTGGTGACCGCCCGATCGATTCGATCAAGTTCGGCTACGACCAGATCGCCAGCGAAGGCATCAACGTCGTCAAGGACACCGTCTCGGCGATCGACACCGGCGCCAGGAAGGTGACCACCTCCGGTGGCCAGACCTTCGCCTACGACCGCTGCGTCGTCGCGCCGGGCATCGACTTCAAGTGGGAGACCATCGAGGGCTACGACGCCGAGGTGGCGAACAAGGTCCCGCACGCCTGGCAGGCCGGTCCGCAGACCGCGACGCTGCGTGCGCAGCTCGAGGCGATGAAGGACGGTGGCACCGTGGTCATCTGCCCGCCGCCGAACCCGTTCCGTTGCCCGCCCGGGCCTTACGAGCGTGCCAGCCTGATCGCCAAGTACCTGCAGGAGCAGAAGCCGAAGTCGAAGATCCTGATCCTCGACGCCAAGCCGAAGTTCTCCAAGCAGGGGCTGTTCACGCAGGGCTGGAAGAAGCTCTATGGCTACGGTACCGACAACAGCCTGATCGAGTGGGTCGACGCGACGCAGACCGACAACGGCATCGCCAGCGTCGACGCCGGTGCAATGACCGTCAAGACCAAGTTCGGCGACACCCACAAGGCAGACGTGCTCAACGTCATCCCGGCGCAGAAGGCGGGCAAGATCGCCCACATGGCCGGTCTGACCGAGGGCGATTGGTGCCCGGTCGACAAGCAGACGTTCGAGTCGAGCAAGGCCCCGGGCGTGCACGTCATCGGTGACGCCAGCATCGCGACCAAGATGCCGAAGTCGGGCTACTCGGCCAACTCGCAGGCCAAGGTGTGCGCGGCGGCGATCGTCGCCATGCTCGACGGCAAGGAGCCGGGCACCCCGTCGTACATCAACACCTGCTACTCCATTGTCGGCAAGGACTACGGCATCTCCGTCGCCGCGGTCTACCGCCTCGGTACCGACGACAAGGGGGCCCAGGTGATCGGCGGCGTCAAGGGCGCTGGCGGCCTGACCCCGTCCGATGCCTCTCCGGAGCACCTGCGGCGCGAGGTCGGCTACGCGCACAGCTGGTTCAACAACATCACCAAGGACGTCTTCGGCTGAGCCGACGACCCCTGCCTCCGACCTGCA
>CBDTVS010000276.1:0-3490 GCA_965364245.1 uncultured Gammaproteobacteria bacterium
CAGACCTGGTCGCCGCGCGCGCGGGCGGCGGCCACGCGCCGTGCCACGTTCTCGATGCGCTCGGCCGAGCCGACCGAGGTGCCGCCGTATTTCTGGACGATCAGGGCCATGGGTGTCGCCGCCTGAAAAGGCGCGAATTATTCACCAATTACCCCGGCAAATAAAGGTTTCATCAGTCCAGGCGCGCGCGGACCCAGTCGGTCACGGCCGCCAGCGCGGCGTCGAGCGCCGCCACGTCGCTGCCGCCACCCTGGGCCATGTCGGCGCGCCCGCCACCCTTGCCGCCGATCGGCGTGGCGACGGCGTTGACCAGTTCGCCGGCCTTGATGCGGCCGGTGGCGTCGTCGCTGACCCCGGCGACCAGGCTGATGCGGTCGTCGTTGACCGCGGCCAGCACGATCGCCGCGCTGCCGAGCTTCTGCTTGAGCTGGTCGACGGTGCCGCGCAGCGATTTGGGGTCGGTGCCGTCGAGGCGCGCTGCGAGCACGCTGAGGCCGTCGACCTGCACCGCCTGCGCGGCGAGGTCGCTGCCGGCGCTGCTGGCCAGTTTCTGCTTGAGCCGCGCCAGCTCCTTCTCGAGGCTGCGGTTGCGCTCGAGCAGCGCGCCGACCTTCTGCGTGATCGTCTCGCGGTCGGCCTTGACCAGCTCGGCGACGCTGCCGAGGCGCTGCTCGTCCTCGGCCACGCGCGCCAGCGCGCCGTCGCCGGTCACCGCCTCGATGCGGCGCACGCCGGCCGCGATGCCGGCCTCGCTGACGATCTTGAACAGGCCGATGTCGCCGGCGCGCCTGACGTGGGTGCCACCGCACAGCTCGGTCGAGAAGTCGCCGATGCGCAGCACGCGCACCTTGTCGCCGTACTTCTCGCCGAACAGCGCCATCGCGCCGGCACCGACCGCCTCGTCGTAGCCCATCACCGCGGTCTCGACGTCGGCGTTGACGCGCACCTCCCGGTTGACCAGCCGCTCGATCGCGTCGAGCTGCGCCGGGGTGACCGGTTCGAAGTGGGCGAAGTCGAAGCGCAGCCGCCCGGGCTCGACCAGCGAGCCCTTCTGGGTGACGTGTTCGCCGAGCACCTCGCGCAGCGCGGCATGCAGCAGGTGGGTCGCCGAGTGGTTGAGCGCCGTGGCCTGGCGCGAGGCCGGGTCGACGCTGGCGACGACCTGGTCGCCGATCGCCAACGCGCCCTCGGCGAGGTGGCCGGTGTGCAGGTGGGCCTGGCCGTGCTTCTGGGTGTCGTCGACCACGAACAGGCCGCCGCCGGTGCGCAGCTCGCCATGGTCGCCCACCTGGCCGCCCGACTCGGCATAGAACGGCGTGTTGTCGAGCACGACGACGCCCTCGTCGCCGGCGGCGAGGGTCTCGACCTGCACGCCGTCGCGCAGCAGCGCGACCACGCGCGCCTCGCCCGCGAGGCCGTCGTAGCCGGTGAACTCGGTGACGGCGTCGAGCTCCGGCAGGCTGGCGTAGTCGACCGCGAAACGGCTCGCGGCGCGTGCCCGCTCGCGCTGTGCCTCCATCGCGCGGTCGAAGCCGGCCTGGTCGATGGTCAGGCTGCGCTCGCGGGCGATGTCGGCGGTCAGGTCGACCGGGAAGCCGTAGGTGTCGTAGAGCAGGAACAGCGTCTCGCCGGGGATCTCGGCCCCGGACTCGAGGTCGGCGATGCGCTCGTCGAGGATGCGCATGCCCTGGTCGAGGGTCTCGGCGAAGCGCTGCTCCTCGAGCCGCAGCACGCGCATCACCTGCTCCTGCGCGGCCGGCAGCTCGGGGAACGCGCCACCCATCTCGGCGCTCAGCGCCGGCACCAGCTTGTGGAAGAAGGCTTCCTTGAGACCGAGCTTGTGGCCGTGGCGGATGGCGCGGCGGATGATCCGGCGCAGCACGTAGCCACGCCCCTCGTTGGAGGGCAGTACCCCATCGACCACCAGGAACGCGCAGGCGCGAATGTGGTCGGCGATCACCTTCAGCGAGTTGTCGGCCAGGTCCTCGGTGCCGGCCAGCTCGGCAGCCGCGGCGATCAGGTTACGGAACAGGTCAATCTGGTAGTTGCTGTGCACCCCCTGCAGCACCGCGGCGAGGCGCTCGAGACCCATGCCGGTGTCGACCGACGGCTTCGGCAGCGGCGTCATGCTGCCGTCGGCCGCGCGGTTGTACTGCATGAAGACCAGGTTCCAGATCTCGATGTAGCGGTCGCCGTCCTCCTCGGGGGTGCCGGGCGGGCCGCCGGGCACCTCGGGGCCGTGGTCGTAGAAGATCTCCGAACAGGGACCGCACGGGCCGGTGTCGCCCATCGCCCAGAAGTTGTCGCTCTCGTAATTCTTGCCGCCCGGCTTGTCGCCGATGCGCGTGAAGCGCGCCGGGTCGACGCCGATCTCGTCGAGCCAGATCGCGGCCGCCTCGTCGTCGTCGATGTAGACCGTGACCCACAGCTTGTCGGCCGGCAGCCCGAGTACGCCGGTCAGGAACTCCCATGCGTAGTGGATCGCGTCGCGCTTGAAGTAGTCGCCGAAGCTGAAGTTGCCCAGCATCTCGAAGAAGGTGTGGTGGCGCGCGGTGTAGCCGACGTTCTCGAGGTCGTTGTGCTTGCCGCCGGCGCGCACGCAACGCTGGGTGGTGGTCGCGCGCGAATAAGGACGAGGATCCTGGCCGAGGAACACGTCCTTGAACTGCACCATGCCGGCATTGGTGAACAGCAGTGTCGGGTCGTTGCCCGGCACGAGGGGACTGCTGGCCACGACCTCGTGGTCGCGGTCCTTGAAGAAATCGAGGAACGCCTGGCGGATCTCGTTACTGCTGCTCATGCTCGCTCGCCTGGATGGGGCAGGGACGTACGCCGTCCGCGGGACGGGCGCGCAAATCGCCAAGGGTTCACGCTTCGCCGGGGTCTGTCAACAGCTCGCGGATCGCCGCGTCGTGGAAGCCGCGCTGGGCGAGGAAGCGGGCCCGACGTGCCTGCTCGCGGCGGTCGCTCGGCGGCGCGTCGCCGAAGCGCTTGCGGTGCACCTCGCGCAGGCGGACATCCCAGTCGACGTCGGCTTCATCCAGGGCCTGCTCGGCGCGCACGGCGTCGACGCCGCGCCGGCGCAGTTCCTGGCGGATGCGTAGCGGGCCCTGGCCGCGCTCGATGCGGCTGCGCACGAAGCTCTCGGCGTAGCGTGCGTCGGATTGCAGGCCGGCTGCGGCGAGATCGTCGAGCAGGGCGTCGAGCTCACCCGGCGAGGCGTCGGCATCGGCGAGCTTGCGGCGCAGCTCGGCCCGGCTGTGTTCGCGCCGGGCGAGCAGGCCCAGGGCGCGCTCGCGCAGCGCGGCGGAACCCTCAGGCCTCGGCTTCGGCGGGTTCAACGGCCTCGACCGGTGCGGCCTTCTTCGGCAGCAGCTTGGCGCGCAGCGCCGCCTCGATCTCGGCGGCCATCTCCGGATGTTCGCGCAGGAACTGGCGAACGTTCTCCTTGCCCTGGCCGATGCGCTCACCGTTGTAGCTGTACCAGGCT
>CBDTVS010000277.1:0-3489 GCA_965364245.1 uncultured Gammaproteobacteria bacterium
GAAAAAGCTGAATGGAAACATGAAGCTCACTATCTGGGCCGGTGACGGACATGGCGGCGGCAACCTTGGTGCCGTGCGCGCTGGCCGGGCTGGCCATGGCGCACGGCCTAGCCGGAGGCCGTCGCGGTGGGCTGGCCTGGCTGGTGGGTCTCTACCTGCTGCTGGTGCTGGCGCTGCCGGAGATGACCGTCGCGTTGGCCGCCGTGGGGCTGGTCAATGCCTGGTTCGACCTGGTGGGCCGTTACGGCGCCAGGCCGAAGGAAGACGATTCGACAACCGACTGAACACGATCGGGGAAGAAAGATGGAAGTGATCCTGCTTGAGAAGGTGCAGAACCTGGGCGAGCTCGGCGACAAGGTCAAGGTGAAGCCGGGCTACGGACGCAACTACCTGGTGCCGAGCGGCAAGGCGACGCCGGCAACGGCCGAGAACGTCGCCGCGTTCGAGCAGCGGCGCGCCGAGCTCGAGAAGGCGCAGGCCGAGAGGCTGGGCAGCGCCGAGGCGCGCGCCGAGCAGCTGCGCGACAAGACGGTGACCATCAAGGCGAAGGCCGGCACCGAGGGCAAGCTCTACGGCTCGGTCGGTACGCGCGAGATCGCCGACGCGGTCAGCGAGACCGGCGTGACGCTCGAGAAGCACGAGGTGCTGCTGCCCGACGGCGCGCTGCGCGAGACCGGCGAGCACGAGGTCGCGCTGCACCTGCACAGCGACATCGACGTCTCGATCAAGGTCGTCGTCGAAGCCGAGGAATGAGCTCCGCAGGCCCCGTCCGCGACCGCCAGGCGCGGTTCGCGGCGGCGGCCGCGGCGCTAACCTCCTGACCCTGAACGGGGCCCTTCGGCGCCCCTTGCGACCCCACCGGGGTCGTGGCATTAATGGCCGATGGCCGAGCCCGCCACCCACTTCGAACAGCGCGACGCGTCGCTCGACGCGCTCAAGGTTCCACCCCACTCGATCGAGGCCGAGCAGTCGGTCCTCGGCGGCCTGCTGCTCGACAATGTCAGCTGGGATCGCATCGCCGGTGAACTCGGCGAAGAGGACTTCTACCGCCGCGATCACCGGCTGATCTTCCGCGCCATCCAGACGCTGGTCGAGCGCGGCGAGCCGTGCGACGCGGTGACCCTCTCCGAGCGCCTCGGCGCCACCGGCGAGCTCGACGACGCGGGTGGCCTGGCCTACCTCGGCAACCTGGCCAAGAACACGCCGAGCGCGGCCAACATCGAGGCCTACGCGAACATCGTGCGCGAGCGTTCGGTGCTGCGCCAGCTCGCCCACGTCGGCACCGAGATCGCCAACAGCGCCTACGTGCCCGAGGGGCGCGACAGCACCACGCTGCTCGACCACGCCGAGAAGAAGGTCTTCGACATCGCCGATCGCGGTCGCAGCAGCCGCAACTTCGCGCACATCAAGGATCTGCTGCCGAGGGCGATCGACCGCATCGAGACGCTCTACCAGCAGGAGACGCCGATCACCGGCATGCCGAGCGGTTTCGGCGACTTCGACGAGCGTACCTCGGGGCTGCAGCCCTCCGACCTGATCATCGTCGCGGGGCGCCCGTCGATGGGCAAGACCACCTTCGCGATGAACGTCGCCGAGCACGTCGCGATCAAGTCCGACAAGCCGGTCGCGGTGTTCAGCCTCGAGATGCCGGCCGAGCAGCTGGTGCTGCGCATGATGTCCTCGCTCGGCCACATCGACCAGCACAAGGTCCGCACCGGCAAGCTCGACGACGACGACTGGCCGCGCCTGACCTCGGCGATCAGCATCCTCAACGAGGCCTCGCTGTTCATCGACGACAGTCCGGGGCTGACGCCGATGGAGATCCGCGCCCGCGCGCGTCGCCTGCAGCGCGAGCACGGCAAGCTCGGCCTGATCGTCATCGACTACCTGCAGCTGATGCAGTCCTCGGGCCCGTCCGAGAACCGCACCAACGAGATCTCCGAGATCTCGCGGTCGCTGAAGTCGCTGGCCAAGGAGCTCGACGTGCCGGTGGTCGCGCTGTCGCAGCTCAACCGCAACCTCGAGCAGCGCACCGACAAGCGCCCGGTCCTCTCCGACCTGCGCGAGTCGGGCTCGATCGAGCAGGACGCCGACCTGGTGGTGTTCATCTACCGCGACGAGGTCTACCGCGAGGACAGCCCGGACAAGGGGCTGGCCGAGATCATCATCGCCAAGCAGCGCAACGGCCCGATCGGCAAGGTGAAGCTGACCTTCCTCGGCCAGTACACCCGCTTCGAGAACTTCGCCGCCGACAGCTACTACGACGCCAGGGATTAGCCCGGTGCGCACCGCGACCTTCTCGGTCGATCCCGCCGCGTTGCGCCACAATCTCGCCGTCGCGAAGCGCGCGGCCCCGGACAGCCGCGTCGTCGCGGTCATCAAGGCCAACGGCTACGGTCACGGCGCGCTGCGCGTCGCGCAGGCGCTGGCGGGTGAGGCCGAGCGCTTCGCCGTCGCGCGCATGGAGGAGGCGCTGGCGCTGCGCGAGGGCGGGGTCAGCGAACCGATTCTGCTGCTGGCCGGCGCACTGGAGCCGGCCGACGTCGACCTCGCCGTGAGCCACGGCCTCGAGCTCGCGGTGCACAGCGCCTGGCAGGTGGAGCTGCTCGAGCGGGCGCGCCCGGCACGACCGGTCGGTGCCTGGCTCAAGGTCGACAGCGGCATGCACCGCGTCGGCGTCGCACCAGCCGAAGCACCCACGCTCTGGCAACGCCTCGCCGCGGCCCCGGCCGTGGCCGGTGCGCCGCGCCTGATGACCCACTTCGCCTGCGCCGACGAGCCGGACAACCCCCAGACGACGGCGCAGATCGAAATCTTCGATGCCGCCACCGCGGGAATCGCCGCCGAGCGCTCGCTGGCCAACTCGGGCGGGGTGTTGAACTGGCCGGCGAGCCACGCCGACTGGATCCGCCCGGGCATCATGCTCTACGGCGGCACGGCACGGGTCGGAAGCCACGGACCCGATCTCGACCTGCGCCCGGCGATGAATCTCGACACCCGGCTGGTCGCGGTCTACCCGCGCCGCAAGGGCGACGCGGTCGGCTACGGCGCCGCCGGCGTCTGCCCGGCCGACATGCCGGTCGGGGTCGCCGCGATCGGCTACGCCGACGGCTATCCGCGCCACGCGCGCCAGGGCACCCCGGTGCTGGTCAACGGCCGCCGAGCCGCACTGCTCGGGCGGGTGTCGATGGACCTGGTCACGCTCGACCTGCGCGAGGTCCCCGATGCGAAGCCGGGCGACCCGGTTCGCATGTGGGGCGAGGGGCTGCCCGCCGACGAGGTGGCCGCGTGTTGCGGCACCATCGCCTACGAGCTGTTCTGCCGCGTCGCGCCGCGGGTGGTATTCAGGGAACGGTAGGGGCCGGGCAGGCGTCGCTGCCAGGTCATTGTCGGGCTGAAGCCCGACCCACAAAGATGTGGGCCCAGTGCAATGGATACGGTGTAGGTCGGTCTTCAGTCCGACAACGGGTTCAGCATGGCTCAGGTCCA
>CBDTVS010000278.1:0-3474 GCA_965364245.1 uncultured Gammaproteobacteria bacterium
GGAGACCGCCTGCACGGCAGACTCGACCGCTTCGTGCGGCAGGCTCGGGATGCGGATACCGGCCACCTCGCGCATCAGGCGCACGACCTGCGAGCTGTAGCCCGACTCGTTGTCGTACCAGACGTAGAGCGTGCAGCGGTTGCCGCTGACGATGGTCGCCTCGGCGTCGACCACGCCGGCGTGGCGCGAGCCGACCAGGTCGCTCGAGACCAGCTCCGTGGAGGCCGTGTAGTCGACCTGCTCCTGGAGGTCGGAGTGCAGCGCGACGTCGCTGAGGAAGTCGTTGAGCCCCTCGCGGCTGGTCTCCTCAGCGAAGTTGAGATTCATGATCGCCAGCGAGACGTTCGGCGTCGGTACGCGGATCGCGTTGCCGGTCAGCTTGCCCTCGAGTTCGGGCAGCGCCTTGGCGACCGCCTTGGCGGCACCGGTCGAGGTGATGACCATGTTGAGCGCGGCGGCGCGACCGCGGCGATCGGCGCTGTGGTAGTTGTCGATCAGGTTCTGGTCGTTGGTGTAGGAGTGCACCGTCTCGACATGGCCGTTGACGATGCCGAAACGGTCGTTGAGTGCCTTGAGCACCGGGGTGATGGCGTTGGTCGTGCAGCTCGCGGCCGAGACGATGCGATCGTCGGCGGTCAGCATGCCGTGGTTAACACCGTAGACGATGTTCTTGATGCCGCCCTTGGCCGGCGCGGTCAGCAGGACCTGCGCGGCGCCCGGACACTCGAGGTGCTGCCCGAGGCCCGCCTCGTCCTTCCAGATGCCGGTGTTGTCGACGATCAGCGCGTCGTTGATGCCGTAGGCGGTGTAGTCGACGCTGGACGGCGAGTCGGAGTAGATCACCTGGATGATGTTGCCGTTGGCGAGGATCGCGTTGGCCTCCTCATCGACGGTGATGGTGCCGTTGAACGGGCCATGCACCGAGTCGCGACGCAGCAGGCTGGCACGCTTCTGCAGGTCGTTGCCCTTGCCCTTGCGCACCACGATCGCGCGCAGGCGCATCACGCTGCCGCCGCCGGTGCGCTCGATCAGCAGCCGCGCGAGCAGCCGGCCGATGCGGCCGAAGCCGTACAGCACGACGTCCTTCGGCTGGCGCGCCTCGGCCGGCTGGTCGACGATCTCGGCCAGCTCGCTGGCGAGGAAGTCGCGGATCGGCTGGGGGCGCCCCTGCTTCTGCCAGGCGATCGTCAGCTTGCCGAAATCGATGCGTGCCGGCGAGAGCGTCATGCCGCTGAGCGCCTCGAGGATCGGGTAGCTGTCCTCGATGGGCAGCTCGCCACCCTCGAACTGGCGCACGAAGCGGTGGGCCTTGAGGATGTCGATCGTCGAGCTGTTGGCCACGTTGCGGCCGTAGACCATCGGCACGATGCCGGCATCGCGGTAGAGCTTGCCGAGCAGCGGGATCATCGCCTCGGCCAGTTCCTGGCCGCGCTTCCACTGGTCTAGGTAGGTGTCGGGGTTGTGCATGGTTACGCCTCGTCAGTGATGAATCTCGCATCGGCCGGTCAGCCCCGCGCCCGCTGCTTCGGGGCAAGGTCTGGCCGTACCTGGAATCCTGTAGCCGCTGGCCGGGACGCGCGACAGGCGCGTCGAGCGACGCCGTGGCCGAATTGGCGCACATTCTACAATATATTGGAAATTAAGTGTTTTTTTTGGGCCATTAACCCCGGCTATCGCGATTTAGCCTGTTTGAAACCGGGCACTTGGACGGCACTGTGAAGGTCCGATAGCAGCTCCAGATTGGCCGCTGCTCAACCGCCCTGGCTCGTCAACCTGCGCATATCGCCAGGCACGAAAAAGCCGGCCCGGGGGCCGGCTCCTTCGTCGACGGGCGGGCCGTTCAGACGCGCAGTGCGCCGTCGATCTCGAGGCAACGACCGCTGATGTAGTCGTTCTCGAAGATGAAGACCGCAGTCTTGGCGACCTCCTCAGGCTTGCCCAGGCGCCGTGCCGGGATCATGCCGGCGATCTTCTCGCGCGCCTCTTCCTTCATCGCCATGACCATCTCGGTGCCGATGTAGCCGGGGGCGATCGCCGCGGAGCGGATTCCGAACCGTGCCAGTTCCTTGGCCCAGGTGACGGCCATCGCCTGCACCCCGGCCTTGGTCGCGGTGTAGTTGGTCTGGCCCATGTTGCCGTGCCGGGAGATGCTGGAGATGTTCACGATCACGCCCTGGCACTTGTGCTTGATCATCTGCACCGCCGCCTCGCGCCCGCACAGGAAGGTGCCGGTGAGATTGACATCGATAACCTGCTGCCACTGCTCGAGGCTCATCTTGTTGACGATCTCACCGTTCTTGACCTTGACGAACAGCCCATCGCGGGTGATGCCGGCGTTGTTGACCAGGCCATGCAGTTCGCCGAAATCGGCGAGGATGCGCTCGAACAGCTCGACCACCGACGCCTCGCTGGCGACGTTGGCCTGGTAGGTGCGCGCCTGGCTACCGATCTCCTCGCACAGGCTCGCGGTGACGTCGAGCGCCTCCTGGTCGAGATCGACCAGCGCCAGCTTGGCGCCGCGCTCGGCGAACTGGACCGCCATCGCGCGACCGAGCCCACGCCCGCCGCCGGTGATGGCAATGACCTTGTCTTGCAGTTCCATGAATTACCCCTGATCTGAATTATTCCGGCTCGGGATGGCTGTGACGCGACCGCTGCTGCGGGTTCTGCCGGCACCCCGATTTGTGCACCGCAACATAGTACCATTTTGCTGCGCCGCAACCAAGGCTTGCATGGAACCCCTCTGCTATGCTCCGGGCCAGACCAGGGAGGCCCGCTTGGACCCATCCACTCCCGCGCCCGGAGGCCCCGAACCGGCCCAGCCGCTGGCCGATGTGCGCCTCGACGACAAGTTCACCGCGGACCACGGGCGCATCCTGCTCAACGGCACCCAGGCGCTGCTGCGGCTGCTGCTGGTGCAGCGTCGTCGCGATGCCGCGGCCGGGCTCGACACCGCCGGTTTCGTCACCGGCTACCGCGGCTCGCCCCTGGGCGGACTCGACCAGGCGCTGTGGGGCCAGAAGGCGCTGCTCGACGCCGCCCCGGTGCGCTTCCAGCCCGGGCTGAACGAGGACCTCGCCGCGACCGCCATCTGGGGCACCCAGCAGGCGCCGCAGATGCCGAACGCCACCGTCGACGGGGTCTACGCGCTCTGGTACGGCAAGGGACCGGGCGTCGACCGCAGCGGGGACCCCGTGCGCCATGCCAACCGCCAGGGCACCGCCCCACTGGGCGGGGTGCTGATGGCGTTCGGCGACGACCACGGCGCCAAGTCCTCGACCGTCACCCAGCAGAGCGAACCGCTGCTCGCCGGTCTTGGCGTGCCGGTGCTGTACCCGGCGAGCGTCCAGGAGATCCTCGACCTGGGCCTGCACGGCTGGGCACTGTCGCGCTTCGCCGGCACCTGGGTCGGCTTCAAGTGCGTCAACGAGATCCTCGAGACCACCGCGACCGCCGAGGCCGATCATCACGCGC
>CBDTVS010000279.1:0-3465 GCA_965364245.1 uncultured Gammaproteobacteria bacterium
CAGGCGGCCGAGCAGCCCGACCAGGGCGCCGGCGAGGGCGTAGCTGGCGATGCGCCCCAGGTTGTAGCCGAGCTGGCAGGCCAGTACGGCACCGCCGCGGGCGCGAACTTCGGGTGCGAGCCCGGCCGACAGCGCACCGGCGATGCCGCCACACATGGCCACGCAGTGGACGGTGCCGAACAGCCCGACCAGGAACGCCGCCGAGAGCGTGGCGAGGGTGATGTCGATAGGTCCGTCCATGGCCAATTCGAGTCTAGCAGGGACGCTCGCGAGCGCCGCGGATGCGCGTGTATCATGCCGTCTCTTCACCGGGTACCGGGCATGCACGACTACCAGCGCGAGTTCATCCGTTTCGCCATCGCCAGCGACGTGCTGCGCTTCGGCAGTTTCACGCTCAAGTCGGGCCGCGAGAGCCCCTACTTCTTCAACGCCGGCCTGTTCGCCAGCGGTGCGGCACTGGCTCGGCTTGGCCGCTACTACGCGGCCGCGATCGTCGACTCCGGGATCGGTTTCGACATGCTCTTCGGCCCGGCCTACAAGGGCATCCCGCTGGCCAGCGCCACCGCGGTGGCGCTCGCCGATCACCACGATCGCGACCTCCCCTACGCCTTCAACCGCAAGGAGGCCAAGGACCACGGCGAGGGCGGGGTGATCGTCGGCGCGCCGCTCGCCGGGCGCGTGCTGATCATCGACGACGTCATCTCGGCCGGCACCTCGGTACGCGCCTCGCTCGAGCTGATCGAGTCGGCCGGGGCACAGGCCGCCGGGGTCGCGATCGCCCTCGACCGCCAGGAGCGTGGCACCGGGGCACTCTCGGCGGTGCAGCAGGTCGAATCGGAGTACGGGCTGCCGGTGGCGGCGATCGTGCGCCTGGACCACCTGGTCGAGTACCTCGACGACGATTCCGCGATGGCCGGCCCACTGAGCGCGATTCGCGCCTATCGCGAGCGCTACGGGGCGTGACGTCAACGCCCCGCTACACTACAACCATGCGACCGAGACTACGGGGTAACGCCATGCGCATCACCATCCGCCACCTCACAGCCCTGCTGCTGCCGCTCACCCTCGTCGCACTGGCGCCGAGCGCCGGTGCGGCGATCTACAAGTGGGTCGACGAGCAGGGCAACACCCACTTCGGCAGTTCCATCCCGCCCGAATACGCCAAGCAGGACACGCAGAAGGAGCGGGTCAACGAGCGCGGCCAGACGATCGAGATAGTCCAGGAGAAGGAAAAGACGCCGGAGGAGCTGGCCGAGGAGAAACGGCTGGCCGAAGAGGAGGCGGCCCGCCAGAAGGCACTCGAACGCCAGCGCACCCACGACCGCCTGCTGGTGACCAGCTACGAGTCGGTCGACCAGCTGGAAATGACCCGCGATGGCAAGATCCGCGCCCTCGAAGGACAGATCACCGTCGCCGACGGTCAGATCCGTGAGCGCGAGGCACTGCTCGAGCGGCAGCGGGCACGCGCCGCCGAGCTCGAGCGGGGCGGTGGCAAGGTCAACGAGAAACTGCTCAAGGACATCACCACGACCGAGGAGCAGATCGCGCGCAACCAGAAGCGCATCGAGGCGCTGCGCGCCGACCAGGAACGGATCCGCGCCCAGTTCGACGCCGACATCGCCCGCTACCGCGAGCTGAAGGGTCTCGACAAGAAGTAGCCGGTGGAATCCGCCGTCAGGCGGAGGTCTCGACCCCACCCAGCAGGCCCGTCGCGAGCAGCGCCCACTGCGCCTCCCAATCGGCCGTGGGTCGGTCGTTGAAACCGCTCTGCACGAAGCGCAGCAGCCGTCCGGCGATCACCGCCACCAGCAGCGTGCTGGCCGCCGACGGTGAACGCCCGCGCGGGATCTCGCCGCGCAGTTCCCCCTCTCGCAACTCCTGGCGGAGCTGCGTTTCCAGGCGGCGGAAGAACTGCTCGACCCGTGCCCGCAGCCGCGGCGTCTCGCCGACCAGCGCGTCACCGAGCAGGATGCGGGTGATGCCGGGATTGCGCTCGGCGAAGGCCAGCACCAGCCCGAGGATCTGACCGCAGCGGCGCGGGGCGTCACCGGCCTCCTCGAGGATCCGCGCGACGCGGCCGAACACGGTCTCCTCGGCGAACTCGAGCAGGCCTTCGAACATGCGCGCCTTGCTCGGGAAGTGGCGGTAGAGCGCCGCCTCCGACACGCCGACCGAGCGCGCCAGCGTGGCGGTGGTGATGCGCTGCCCGGGCGCCTTCTCCAGCTCCCGCGCGAGGGCCTCGAGAATCTGCTGCCGACGTGGTGTGGTTTCGTTGCCCACCGCGCTCATGCGCGGCGCCCGGAGCGGATCTGCGTGCCGACCCCTTCGTCGGTGAACAGCTCGAGCATCACCGCGTGCGGCACCCTGCCGTCGATGATGTGCGCCGAGCGCACGCCGCCGTTGACCGCGTCGAGGGCGCAGCGGATCTTCGGCAGCATGCCGCCATGGATGGTGCCGTCGGCGATCAGCGCGTCGACCTCCGCGGCGCTGAGGCCGGTCAGCAGCTGTCCCGACTTGTCGAGCAGCCCCGCGGTGTTGGTCAGCAGGATCAGCTTCTCGGCCTGCAGCACCTGGGCCAGCTTGCCGGCGACCAGGTCGGCGTTGATGTTGTAGGAGGCACCGTCCTCACCGACCCCGATCGGCGCGACCACCGGGATGAAGTCACCACCGTCGAGCATGTGCACCAGCGCCGGGTCGATCTTGTCGACCTCGCCGACATGACCGATGTCGATGATCTCCGGGGCCTGCTGCTCCGGGTTCGCGCGGGTCATGGTCATCTTGCGCGCGCGGATCATGCCGCCGTCCTTGCCGGTCAGGCCCACCGCGCGGCCGCCGTGGCGATTGATCAGGTTGACGATCTCCTTGTTGACCAGACCGCCCAGGACCATCTCGACCACGTCCATGGTCTCGCTGTCGGTGACGCGCATGCCGTCGACGAAACGGCTCTCCTTGCCGATGCGCTCGAGCAGGCTGCCGATCTGTGGTCCGCCACCGTGCACCACGACCGGGTTGATGCCGACCAGCTTCATCAGCACCACGTCGCGCGCGAAGCCGCTCTTGAGCGCCTCGTCGACCATCGCGTTGCCGCCGTACTTGATCACCACCGTGCGCCCGCTGAAGCGCTGGATGTAGGGCAGCGCCTCGCTGAGGACGTGGGCGATCTCGCCGGCGCGGGTGGCGTCGAGGCTCATCGAGGTGCTCCCTGGTCCGCTCGGATCACGCGTTTCAGAACGGCAACTGCAGGCCGGGCTCGACCGCCTGCAGCAACGCGCCGAAGCGCTGCTGGATCGCCTGTAACCCCTCGGCGCTGTCGGCCTCGAAACGCAGGATCAGGTTCGGCGTGGTGTTCGAGGCGCGCACCAGCCCCCAGCCCTCGGCGAACTCGACGCGCAGGCCGTCGATGGTGATCACCTCGGCGTCGGGGAACTGCGCCTGACCCTGCGCCACCAGGCGCTCGACGATGCC
>CBDTVS010000280.1:0-3447 GCA_965364245.1 uncultured Gammaproteobacteria bacterium
GCGGCTAAGCCGATCGGTCAGGCAACCTTAGGCAAAAAAAGCCCGCAGGTAACTGCGGGCTTTTCCATTCACGAAGGCTAACTGCGAATACTACTTCGCAATCTCCTCCAGCTTCTTCGCCGGAATCACCTGACCATCCAGTGCCGCGTCCTTCGCGTTACGGCCGAAGGCCACCGACATCAGCGTCGAGTAGTAGACGACCGGCATCTTGAACTTGGTGCCGTAGGTCGAGTTGATCTGGTCCTGGTAGACCTCGACGTTCATCTGGCAGACCGGGCAGGGCGTGACGATCATGTCGGCGCCGTGGTCGTAGGCGGCCTCGATGATGCCCTTGATCATCTCCTGCGACTTCTCGGGCTCGGAGAAAGCAAGGGCCCCGCCGCAGCACTGGACCTTCTTCTCGTAGTCCGGCACCGAGTCGCCGCCCAGGGTCTCGACCAGTTTGTCGAGGTACTTGGGATTTTCGTAGGACTCGCCGGAGATGCCGAACGGCCGGTTGGTCTGGCAGCCGACATAGCCCGCGATCTTGATGCCCTCGAGCGGCTTCTTGACCTTGGACTGTATCTCATCGTATCCGACGTCCTCGATCAGTACCTCGGCCATGTGCTTGATGGGTGTCTCGTTCTTCAGCTTGAGCCCGGCCTCGGCCAGCGCCTGGTTCGCCTCGGCGAAGAGCTGCTGGTCCTGTTCCAGGCGCTCCTGGGTCTCGCGCGTGGCGAGCCAGCAGGCTGCGCAGGTCGCGACGATGTCCTGGCCGGCGTTGTGTTCCTCGGACAGCGCAATGTTGCGCGCGGACAGCGCCAGGCGCGGCAGCTCGCCGCCGCCGGCATAGCCGATGGAGGCCGAGCAGCAGTTCCAGTCCGGGATGTCGTTGAGCTGAATGTCCAGCTCTTCGCACATGGTCTGCACCGAGACCAGGTAGTTCGACGAGGATGCGCCTTTCTGGGAGGAGCATCCGGGGTAGAAAGAGTACTCACGTTTCGCCATGGATGGTTCCTCCTCAGGCCTTGTGCTGCTCGATGCGCGCGGCCTCGAGCTCTTCGGCCTTCTTCAACATCTTGTGGAACCCGGAGAGGTCCTTGACGGCGTGGCCGCCGAAGAACTCCGCCGGGCTCATGCGCTTGGTCTTCATCATGCCCATGCCGACGTCCTTCATCTTCAGCGCGGTCTTCACGCCCTCGCCGAAGCCGTTCATGAAGTACAGCGACATGCCGAGCTTGAGCTCGTTGACCCGGCCCTTCTTGGCCAGGTTGTTCCAGAACAGCTGGGCGAACTTGGCGGTGGGCTGGTTCTGCGGCGCGATCCCGAGACGCTTCGCGTAGTGCGCGAGGCCGTGCATGATGTGCGTGATCGGCAGCTCGCGCGGGCAGCGCACGATGCAGTTGTAGCAGGACGTGCACATCCACATCGAGTCAGAAGCCAGGACCTCGTCGCGCTTGCCGGCGCGGATCATCATGAAGATCTCCTGCGGCGGATGGTCCCAGAACTTGCCCAGCGGGCAGGAGCCGGAGCACACGCCGCACTGCATGCACATCTTCACCCATTCGCCTTCTTCCACGTTCGCCTCAACCTCCTTGAGGAAGCTGTTGCGATACTTTTCGATCATCTGGGTATTGAGATCACTCATCGGGGTGTCTCCTTAGAACTTGAACGGGCTCAGGCCGACCCGCTCGACGACCTCCTGCATATCCTTGATCAATGCAGGGGCGCGCTCGATGTCGGTGATGGCGACTTCATGAACCGCGACGCGGTCCGGCTCCAGGTTGAGCTGCTCGAGGGTGTCGCCGACCTTGCGCATGCGCTCGGCTGCCATGGTCGAGCCACGGACGAAGTGGCACTGGTAGTCGTCGCCGCGCTGGCAACCCATCAGCACCACGCCGTCCCACCCGCTGTTCATCGAGTCGGTGATCCAGGACAGCGACACCGAACCGAGGCAGCGTACGGGGATGACGCGGGCCCAGGGCGAAATCTCCTGGCCGCTCATGGCCGCCTGGTCGAGCGCCGGGTAGGCATCGTTCTCGCACGCCAGCACGAGGATACGGGGCCGCTCCTCGAACTCGTCGGGTATGTAGCAGTTCTTGATCTGCGAGCCCACGGTGTCGATGGAATAGTTCTCGAACGAGATGACGCGCACCGGGCAGGCTCCCATGCAGGTACCGCAGCGGCGGCAGCGGGACTCGTTGAACATCGGGTAGCGCTTCTCGTCCTCGTTGATGGCGCCGAAGGGGCATTCCACGGTGCAGCGCTTGCACTGGGTGCAGCCCTCCTTGCGGAAGCTCGGGAATGACAGGTCGCCCACGCGCGGGTGCGCGCCGCGACCGCCGGCGGAATTCTCGATCGCCTGGATCGCCTTCATCGCGGCGCCCGTAGCGTCGTCGGCGGCCTGCTTCATGTCCATCGGGCGACGCACGGGCCCGGCGGCGTAGATGCCGGTGCGGCGCGTCTCGTAGGGGAAGCAGATGAAGTGCGAGTCGTTGAACCCGTTCTTCAGGTGCGGCAGGTCGGTGCCCTGACGGTAGTCCAGGTTCAGGATCGAAGGCGGTGCGTTTTCCAGGATCTTCTGGGCCTTGGCCTTCTCTTCCTCGTCCTCGGCCTCCTCGACGGCGAGCTGCGCGTAGGGGTCCGGGCCGGAGTTGGCGACCATGCCGGTGGCGAGTACCACCAGGTCGGCTTCCATCTCCGTGTCCTCGTCGAGGATCAGGTCCTTGAACCTGACCGCCAGGCTGTCACCGCTGGATGCCACCTCGCTGGCCTTGCCCTTCGAGAAGGTGACCATCTTCTGCTGGCCGGCGCGGTAGAAATCCTCGCCCGCGGCACCCGGGGTGCGCAGGTCGTCGAACAGGATGGTGGTATCGCAACCGGGGTTCTGGTCCTTGAAGTAGATGGCCTGCTTGATGGAGGTCGTGCAGCAGAAGCCGGAGCAGTAGGGAAGATGACCTTCCCTGCTGCTGCGCTGGCCCGCGCACTGCACGAAGGCCACGGACCCGACTTCCTTGCCGTCCGAAGGGCGTTTGATGGGGCCGCCGTTGGCCTCCTTCACCAGCTTCTCGAGCTCCAGGTTGGTCACGACGTTCTTGCTCTTGCCGTAGCCCAGCTCGGGCAGTTGGCTCGCATCGTAGGGGACGAAGCCCGACGCCTGGATGACCGCGCCGAACTGCTCGGTGCTGGTGCTGCCGGACTCGGTGGCGATGTCGGCGGTGAAACGGCCGGGAGCACCGGACGTCTTGGCCACGGTGCTGTTGAGGTGCACTGTGATACGGCTGTCCGCCTCTACGCGCTCGATCAGCTCGGCTACACCGGTGTCCTCGGGTTGAGGCAACTCGGCGTCCAGGTTGTTACCGACGTCGACCGGCGCGGCCTTCCAGGGGGTGCGCTTGTAGAGCTGCGCGGCGTGGCCGCCCAGCGCGCCGGTCTTCTCGACGATGTGCACGTCGTAGCCGGCCGCTG
>CBDTVS010000281.1:0-3444 GCA_965364245.1 uncultured Gammaproteobacteria bacterium
CGAGGTAGGTGCGCGCCATGATGAAGGTGCCGCGCGACTTCGACATCTTCTGGCCGTTGACGGTCAGGAAGCCGTGGCAGAACACCGCGTTGGGCAGCCGGAACCCGGAGCCGTGCAGCATCGCCGGCCAGAACAGGGTGTGGAAGTAGGCGATGTCCTTGCCGATGAAGTGATACAGCTCGGTGCCGGCCCTGGCGGCGGCGTCGCGCTCCCAGTAGGCGGCGAAGTCGAGGTCGTCGCGCAGGCCGCACAGATGCTGGAAGCTGCCCATGTAGCCGATCGGCGCGTCGAGCCAGACGTAGAAGTACTTGCCCGGCTGGTCGGGGATCTCGAAGCCGAAGTAGGGCGCGTCGCGCGAGATGTCCCAGTCCTGCAGGCCGGTCTCGAACCACTCGTCGAGCTTGGCGGCGATGGCCGGCTGGATGGCCGGGTGGGCCTGGCCCGCGCCGCCCTCGCCACCGATCCACTCGCGCAGCATCGCCTCGAAATCGCCCAGCTGGAAGAAGAAGTGCTCCGACTCCTTCTGGATGGGCGTCGCACCGGAGAGCGCCGAGACCGGGTTCTTCAGGTCGTTGGGGCTGTAGGTGGCGCCGCAGCTCTCGCAGCTGTCGCCGTACTGGTCCTCGGTGCCGCAGCGCGGGCAGGTGCCCTTGATGAAGCGATCCGGCAGGAACATCGCCTTGACCGGATCGAAGGCCTGGGAGATGGTGCGCCGCGCGATGTGGCCGGCGTCACGCAGCCGCGTGTAGATCAGCTCGGCGCACTCGCGGTTCTCCTCGGAGTGCGTCGAGTGGTAGTTGTCGAACTCGATGCCGAACGCGGCGAAGTCGGCGCGGTGCTCCATGCCGATGCGATCGATCAGCGTCTCGGGGGCGATGCCCTCCTGCTGGGCGCGTAGCAT
This sequence comes from uncultured Gammaproteobacteria bacterium, assembly GCA_965364245.1. GTDB lineage: Bacteria > Pseudomonadota > Gammaproteobacteria > QNFN01 > QNFN01 > QNFN01. The sequence continues at coordinate 902 of CBDTVS010000281.1, forward strand.
GATCGGCGTGCCGTGGGCGTCGTCGGCGCAGACGTAGAGGCAGTCGTGGCCGCGCAGCTTCTGGAAGCGCACCCAGATGTCGGTCTGGATGTACTCGACCAGGTGGCCGATGTGGATCGGCCCGTTGGCGTAGGGCAGGGCCGAGGTGACGAGGATCTTGCGGCGGGCGTCGCTCATAAGGGGCGCATCGGCGGCGGTTCGTGAAGAGGCGGTAAGTTAGCAGGATCGCCCGGGACCCGCCAGCGACGGCCGGTCGCAAACCCTCATCCCGCCTGGGATTGCGCCAGGTCATGCCTATACCGAACGGCAGGTACTGCGGGTTGTCACAGCTGGTGTAACATTCCGCCCCTGACCGCGCGTCTGCGCGCAGGGTCATCCGTCAAGAGAGAGATTCCCAGGAGATTCAGACCATGGCAGATCCGGCCAAGGACCAGGTGGAAGCCGCGCTGGCGCGCGTCGTCGACCCGCACATCGATTCCGACCTCGTCGCCGCCAAGGCGATCAAGGGCATCGCCATCGACGGCGGCCAGGTGAAGGTCGACGTGGTGCTCGGTTACCCGGCACTCGGCTGGTGCGACAAGCTCGCCGTGCAGCTGCGCGACGAGGTGCTGAAGGTCGACGGCGTCACCGGCGTCGACATCGACATCAAGACCAAGATCGTCGCGCACGCGGTGCAGAAGGGCGTCGAGCCGCTCAAGGGCGTCAAGAACGTCATCGCCGTCGCCTCCGGCAAGGGTGGGGTCGGCAAATCCACGGTTTCGGTCAACCTGGCGCTGGCGCTGGCGGCCGAGGGCGCCACGGTCGGCATCATGGACGCCGACATCTACGGTCCGAGCCAGCCGCGCATGCTCGGCCTGTCGGGACGCCCCGACTCCGACGACGGCCAGAGCCTCGAGCCGATGGTCGCCTACAAGATCCAGTCGATGTCGATCGGCTACCTGGTCGACCAGGACCAGCCGATGATCTGGCGCGGACCGATGGTCACCCAGGCGCTCGACCAGCTGATCCACGAGACCAACTGGAAGGACGTCGACTACCTGATCATCGACCTGCCGCCGGGCACCGGCGACGTGCAGCTCACCCTGGCGCAGAAGATCCCGGTCTCGGGCGCGGTGATCGTCACCACGCCGCAGGAGATCGCGCTGCTCGACGCGCGCAAGGGCCTGAAGATGTTCGAGAAGGTCGAGGTGCCGGTGCTCGGCATCGTCGAGAACATGAGCACCCACGTGTGCAGCAACTGCGGTCACGAGGAGCACATCTTCGGCGCCGGTGGCGGGCACAAGATGGCCGAGCAGTTCGACGTCACCTTCCTCGGCGCGCTGCCGCTCGACATGCGCATCCGCGAGGAGACCGACAGCGGCCGTCCGACCGTGGTCGCCGAGCCGGAGAGCACCATCGCGCAGAGCTACCGCGCGATCGCCCGGCGCGTGGCCGGCAAGCTCTCCATGCAGGCCAAGAACTTCGCCGCGCGCTTCCCGAGCATCGTCATCGACAACGCCTGAGCCGCCAGGAGGAGACCGCCATGGCCATCAAGTCCGACCGCTGGATCCGGCGCATGGCCGAGCAGCACGGCATGATCGAGCCGTTCGAACCCGGCCAGGTCCGCGAGGGCGCGGACGGCCGGGTGATCTCCTACGGCACCTCGAGCTACGGCTACGACATCCGCTGCGCCGCCGAATTCAAGATCTTCACCAACATCAACTCGGCGGTGGTCGATCCGAAGGCGTTCTCCGACGCGAGCTTCGTCGACGTCAACGCCGACGTCTGCATCATCCCGCCCAACTCGTTCGCGCTCGCGCGCACCGTCGAGTACTTCCGCATCCCGCGCAGCGTGCTGACCATCTGCCTCGGCAAGTCGACCTACGCGCGCTGTGGGATCATCGTCAACGTCACCCCGCTCGAGCCCGAGTGGGAGGGCCACGTGACGCTGGAGTTCTCCAACACCACCCCGCTGCCGGCGAAGATCTACGCCAACGAGGGGGTCGCGCAGGTGCTGTTCTTCGAGTCCGACGAGGTGTGCGAGACCTCCTACAAGGACCGCGGCGGCAAGTACCAGGGCCAGCAGGGCGTCACGCTGCCGCACGCCTGATCGCGGCCGTGGGCCGCCCTGATGGCATGCCGGCAGGGAACCTCCCTGTAGGTCGGACTTCAGTCCGACGCAGCCTCGATGTCGGGCTTAAGCCTGACCTACAAAACAGCGCCAGGGTCCTCCCTGTGGGTCAGGCTTCAGCCCGACACCGTGAATCTCCGCGATGGGCCTGCGCATGTCGGACTGAAGTCCGACCCACAGAGCGCATCCACCCCACCTCTGCGATGCGTCATGAAGTCGCCCCGGCGTCCGACCTACAATAGGGCGCCATGACCGACCGCACCCCTTCCTACGACGACTGGTCCCGACAATGGCTCGAGGGCCAGCAACAGGCGTGGCGCGCGTGGCTCGGCGGCGACGTCGCCGCGCACCCGGCCGCCGACCCGGCCGCGGCGCTGTCTGGCTGGTGCGATGCCGCGACGCCTGGTGGCGAGGTGGCCGAACGGCTGCTCAC